>JBGSYX010000187.1:0-5466 GCA_041750735.1 Cyclobacteriaceae bacterium | reverse complement strand
TCTGGTACAAACAGATGCGTTACGACCCCTCCGTAATTCAAAATGCGTACTTCCATACCATTGTGGTTGGTCAGCGTAAACTGAGTCACAGAGTCTCCATCGGTGGTCGCGCCAAAAGGGGTTGATGAAATAGACAAAATCCCATGATTCACTTCTCCACCAGCGGCTTGACGGGTTTCAGTATTGCACGAAAAAAGTATGGCAGTTAAAGCTAATGATATTGGAATACGAAGAAAATTTCCAAGGTTGATGAGAAATGGGGATAATGTAGTCATGTCAACTTCTGTTTTAAAATATTTCTTATGCAAAATTGTGAGCACGAAGTATTCCACTAATGCTGATCAGTTTGCTCTGTTTTTTGATGTTCATCACGGTGTGGTTCGTCAGGATGCCATCCAACCACTCCCAACATAATAAAAAATCCAACGACGTAAGCTATTATAACAGGCCACCCGCTTTTCAGGTACTTCACTGTAGATTTGCACTGCGGATACATGTTAGACAATGCAACGCCGGCTGACGAACCAAACCAGATCATTGAGCCTCCAAAACCAACTGCGTAAGCTAATATTCCCCAATCGTATCCTCCTTGATCAAGGCAGAGTTTCGTAAGTGGTATATTGTCGAATACTGCAGAAATGAACCCGAGTGATAGTGCAGATTGCCATGAGGCTACAGGAAGTTCATCCACCGGCATTAGGGAGGCACAAGTTACGAGGGCTGTAAGAAAAATAGATCCCTGCGCTGCATGCTTTAGTTCGCTCCAGGGTGTCGTTGTTATTAATGCCCCCAATAAAATTCCACCCCATACGCCAACCGCCGGAAAATCAAGATAGTAATTGGTGAGAATGGTACCTGCGAGTATCATGGCTACGACAAAGAGCTTCTTATAATTAACTATATGCTCGTGTTCTGAATCAAATACTATACGTTGATGTCTGAATTGCTGAATAGTGGCTACACTTCCAAATACTATTAATGAACCAAAAGCTCCAATATAGGCCGGCAATACGGCAAGAGGACTGACACCATCGATCCACATAAGTGTGGTTGTGGTATCTCCAACTACACTTCCTGCGCCACCTGCATTACTCGCCGCAATAATAGCCGCAAGAAATCCAATGTGCACATTACCTTTGAAAACCACCATAGCAATAGTGCCGCCGATCATGGCTGCAGCGATGTTGTCCAGAAAACCCGACATGATGAAAATCAGTACCAAAAGCACAAATCCTCCATACCACTTATCCGGCAAGTATTTAGGCAGGATTTCCGGTATTTTAGATTCTTCAAAGTGCTTGGCCAATACTGCAAAGCCAAATAATAAACCAATGAGGTTCACCAAAATACGCCATTCACCTTCATGATGGTCACTTCCTACCAAATGGTCGACAAATGAAAAATCAGGCGTAAACAGGTACTTGTATGTCAGAATTACTGCGAGCCCCGCAAGGGAAACGTACATAACCCGGTGGTGAAAAATGGCGACTCCAACGAGTGTCAGACCAAAAAATAAAAATTCAATTTGAATTCCGGCAATTGACAGGCCCTTTCCGCTATCTAATGCCATAGCGCTAAAGGCCACTCCGCATATTAAGGATAATACCAACGCGATTGTTTTTAACTTCATGATAGTAGTCTTGAGATTAACTTAATGTAAAAAATACCCTTGCGTCAAATATAAGAGCCTAGATGTTATTTATCCAAAAATATGGATTTCTTAAGCCAAATATTTAATGAAATTAAAAAGCAAACCAAGGAACTTCGCCTAGACTGGGTGTATTGTAAACTACCTGAACTACTCGGTGATTTCAACAGGCGTGGGCGTCATATGATCTTTGCGATGTGCTGCATGAGGATGCCAGCCAAGTGTGTAGAACAAAACAAAAAACCCGACAACATATGCAATGATGACATGCCAGCCATTTTTGATATAATTAACGGTTGACTTGGTTTGAGGGTACATATTAGAAAGTGCAACCCCAGCAGACGAGCCAAACCAAATCATGGAGCCGCCAAAGCCAACAGCATATGCCAGCATGCCCCAGTCATAACCGCCTTGATCCAAACACAACTTGGTAAGCGGTATATTATCAAATACAGCTGAAATGAAACCTAAGGAAAAGGCACTTTGCCATGAGGCAGGTGGCAGTTCCTCCACCGGCATCAGTGACGCACAGGTCACCAGGGCTACCAGGAATATGGAACCCTGCCAGGCTTTCTTCAATTCATCCCAAGGAGTGGTAGTAAAAAGTGTTCCAATTAATATTGCCGCCCAAACTCCAAGCGCAGGAAAATCGAGTAAATAATTGGTCAATATGGTTCCAGCGAGAATCAATGCTACAACAAATATCTTCTTCCAGATTATTTTGTGCGAATGCGTCGTGTCATAGAAGATTTTTTGATGCCGGAATTGCTGAATAGTGGCCACCGTGCCAAATACTAAGAGCGCTGCAAAGGAAGCAATGAAAGCATGAATAACATCAAATGGGCTCACCCCATCGATCCACATAAGTGTTGTTGTTGTATCACCAACCACACTACCAGCTCCACCTGCGTTACTTGCTGCTATAATCGCCGCAAGAAAGCCCATATGGACATTTCCTTTAAAGACGACCATGGCCACTGTGCCGCCGATCATAGCAGCGGCAATGTTATCAAGGAATGAGGAAAGCACAAATATGATGGAAAGGAGTATTAACCCGCCATACCACTTGTCAGGTAGATATTTTGGTAAAATCTCAGGAATATGCGATTCCTCAAAATGTTTGGCGAGAATGGAAAAACCAAACAGCAATCCGAGAAGGTTCAACAGGATGCGCCATTCACCTTCCACCTGTTCATCACCAACGATATGGTGAACCATAGAAAAACCATCAATAACCGCATACTTATAAATTAGAATAGCGGTAAGCCCGGTCAAAGCCACATACATTACCTTATGATGAAATACGGCAACACCTACCAGCGTGAGACCAAAAAGTATAAATTCCAGTTGGATGCCGGCAATTGCTAAACCACCTGAGCTATCCTTCGCCATAGCATCAAACGTCAGTCCGATAAGAAGGAGTGAAAACAAAAAGATCGCCTTAAATTTCATAGAGAATACATTTGATGTCCCTTAAAAAATGCTTGTAAAAAATGAGTACATGAGGTCAAATGTAATGGCTTGCCATCATTATTTGCAAGCGTTATTCACGAACTATTTTCGGGGAATCATACGAAGGATGTTGCCTGCTATTCAGTATATCAGACGACCTCGGGTGCGACTTAAAAGTGATGAAAAGTTATAGGGTGCTACCTATTTCATAACTGGCTGATCATAAGCCACGTCGTTTTACTCTTTAACTTTGTCCTTAAAGATTTTTTCAAACTTTTCTACCTTGGGGAGGATTACAAAGTTGCAATACGGCTGGGAGCCATTTTCGTTGAAATAATTCTGATGATAATCCTCCGCAATATACATTTCTTTGTACGGCACGATCTCTGTGACAATAGGTTTTCCAAAGGCATTAGCATCATTTAGCTTCTTCTTATAAGTTAATGCAATATCCTTCTGCTGATCATTGTGATAAAAAATAGCCGACCGATATTGTGTACCCACGTCGTTGCCCTGCCGGTTGAGTGTGGTAGGGTCATGGGTTTTCCAGAATATTTCGAGTAGCTCCTCGAAACTGACAACGGAGGGATCAAAAGTCAACTGACAAACTTCTGCATGGCCAGTTGTGCCCTGGCAAACTTCCTTATATGAGGGATTTTTAACTTGGCCTCCGGAATACCCAGATACAACCTTTTCTACACCATCTACTCGCTGAAATATTGCTTCAACACACCAGAAACAACCGGCTCCGAATGTCGCCAGCATAGTATTATTATTTGAATCGTTCATTGTTGATGTTTTAGTATCCTGTTTTTGTGCGCAAGCAGCCGTACCCATAAAACTCCCAAGAAGTAAAATCAATGAAAAAGACCGGATTATCATTGGAGGCGTATTAATTGGTTTCAGATATAACCAACCGTCCTGGCAAATGTTTGCGACTAATATACGAATCTACCCTTTTTGAAATATCAATACCTTCTTGTTGAAATCAGCTGCGGCGTTAATTACCTTTCGAAAATCCTCGAATTGTTCAACAGGGTATTCCAATGATTTATAAAATTCAACTATAGTCACCACCACATCGTTGCCATTCCTTGAATAATTGGATTGAAATCCCATGGTTAACTGACCTTTTTCATCTTTATATACCAGGTCCATATTCAGATCGTCCAGGTTTCTTACCTCATAACCTTCTGGAATTTCAAAAGAAATTGTTCGCTCATAATTGCGATTGAATTCATTTTCCACTGGCAACTTTCGCTCTTCTTTTTGATACATTTCTACCTGATCACCAATGAGTTCTCCGATTTTCAGCAAATAACGGTTTCCAGCTTTATCAAAAAACGAATTTGATGTGGTAACTACGCCATGGAGTATGAGCGGTTTTTGATAGAAGGTCTCGAGCGAAGAGTTTTCCATCCTAAATTCATCAAGCACGACATCCTTATCGGAAACATTCAGGAGTTCGTTGATCACCATCTTCCTCTCCTTTTCAGCAACAAGATCAAACACCGGTTGGATAAAGGAAACATTGTAGCCGCTCATTTCGCGGTTAATAAATAGTTTAAGCGCTTCAAAGTCGCCGTCAATTTTCACTTTCACGTTTATTTTATCTTCGCTTGCATCATAAGGAAGTGGTTCAATAAAACGTATTTCACCTATTCCGGCTGTTGTGTTGCTGACTTTTACACTTTTAATGAAAAGCCCATAATTATTGGACCAATTATATGGTATAAAGCCAACTCTGAACAGCATTTCGGTAGGAGCCATATACTTATTTATTCCGGGGAAATAATACAGATAATTTTCGAGCCAGTTGTAGGACTCAAATTCTGAATCCATCTTCACCCGCGACCTGTCTGAGGTAAGACCGAGCAGATAATCGACCTGGTTTGTATTAAAAAGCCAGGCGAAGAGTTTCATGACACCGCGCTGATTGGTGACCTTTTTTTCCAGTATCAGTTCAATATTTTCAGGATCTTCTGTTGCGGCTTCCGAAATGGAGATATTCCGTTTTATATAATCTTCAATCGTCCTTATTTTCTCTTCCTCGCCAAGATTGCTCAATTTCAACTCCTGAGAAAGCTTTTTTAATTTGGCCATACTTTTCTTCGATACCTCTTCCTGAAAATAGGTATTGAGTTGGTTTGCCAACTGATCGTAGGTGTAGAGCTTTACATCATTGGCAGGCTCTATATAAGCTACTTTGTACTCTACTCGCATCAGGCTATTCTGGTAAGGTCCGTATGGTTCTGGCCGCAATGGTTCTATCCTGTCCACCATGGCGCTGTAATGATTTTTGCCTTCAGTTGTTGTATCGAGTTTTATTTCGGTAAATCCGTTGTAGCTTTTAATATTAAAATGGA
>JBGSYX010000186.1:0-8848 GCA_041750735.1 Cyclobacteriaceae bacterium | reverse complement strand
TCACATATCTTTTTCAGATTAGAAAATGCAGCCAGGGCTTTTGGCGTTTTTCCGGCAACATATAAACGAAGTACCCATCTATCATTTTCTGTTTCGACCAGGCTTTCTTCTGTACTTTTTCCATTTGAATTCACTTCGTTTTTTTCCATCTAAAATTCTTTTATTTAGTTTATCAGGTTCTTAGTCTTAATATTTTCTTTGTCAGCATTTCTGCTAACAGACATTTCTATTTTATCTTGTTCAAGTCGTTTTATCATTTCTTGTTCTGTTTTGATCATTTTAGAAGCTTCGGATTCTTCTGCTTCATAATTGGCATTCAATGCAGCAATCTGATTTTTCAGAGCCTTTCGTTTCCGTTCTATTTCACGTTTCTTTTGTTCAATATCATGTTTACGCGCTAGCACTTCGGCATTTTCAAGTGCTTCTTGTGCGATGCGGGCTGAGCCTGTTAAAACTCCCCTTGTACCTACATAAACCTCACGTAATTCTACACCGTGGTGGGTTAATATGAATTCTCGAATCTGGTTAGAATTGGCCATGCCTCGCGATTTTAGAACATACATTCCCCTGTTTCGTTCACCGTTAAATTCTATATCACGAAGTAGTAACCAGGTATCTATCAGTGAAGATATGCCGTCATCAGTACTCCCGTTAGTATTGTCGGTTGAAGTCAGGCTGGTAAACATGGCTGTTATTTGACTTGCTTTAAGAAAATCAACAATACGCATTAGCATTGTTTTTACCTCGTACTCTTTATCCCCAATAACGAATGTGTTTATTGGATCGAGAATAACTATATCAGGTTTGAAAACATTTACAATTTTGTGAGTTACAGCCAGATGCATTTCGAGGCCATAAAATGTCGGTCGGGTTGCCTGGAATTGCAATAATCCTTTCTTCACCCAGGGCTCTAGATTTATCCCGATCGAAAGCATATTACGCATTAGCTGGTTAGGAGATTCTTCGAAACAGAAATAAAGAACGCGTTCACCACGTTTGCATGCCGCCTCAGCAAAGTGAGCTGCTATACTTGTTTTTCCAACTCCCGCTGTACCTGAAATCAGTACCGTGCTACCCCGGTAATAACCCTTTCCTTCGAGCATTTCATCAAGTACAGTTATTCCACTTGACACTCTTTCATTTGATACAATATGATTTAATCCCAGAGAAGTTACCGGTAATACTGAAAAACCATTTTCATCTATCAGGAAAGGATACTCATTAGTACCGTGCATTGAACCACGATACTTTACAACCCGTAAACGACGTGTAGAAGTCTGCGCGTTTACCCTATGGTCGAGCATAATAACACAATCGGAAACATATTCTTCCAATCCTTGCCTGGTAAGTGATTCATCTCCACGCTCACCTGTTATTACAGCAGTAACACCCTTATCTTTTAACCAGCGAAATAAACGACGTAGTTCGGCTCGTAATATTAGTTGGTTTGGCAATCCGGCAAACAGCGATTCAATTGTGTCTAATACAACACGCTTTGCTTTGATTGAGTCTATGGCATAACCAAGACGTATAAATAATCCTTCTAAATCGTATTCCCCTGTTTCTTCTATTTCGCTGCGTTCAAGATGTACATGGTCAAGTGCAATTTTTTTATTCTTGATAAGGTCTTCCAAATCGAAACCAAGTGAAACAACATTGGTGATTAATTCTTCATTAGTTTCTTCGAATGACATAAACACCCCGGGTTCGTTAAACTGAGTAGCGCCACGAACAAGAAACTCAATTCCAAAAAGTGTTTTTCCGCAGCCTGCACCACCGCAGACCAATGTTGGTCTACCTTTAGGTAATCCCCCGGCAGTTATTTCATCAAACCCCTGAATTCCAGTCGGCGTCTTTGCAAGATTAATATTGTTAGTTCTATGCATTGTCTTTTTCATCGATGCTCATTAAAACATTGTCCTTACAGTTGTGGCCATAATAAATCGATATTTGGGGTACTTGATTTTTAGTATAAAAAATTTAGTCAAGTTCTGCTTTCCTGTTAAAACGGTCGTTACACCATAAGAGAAAAATGTTACATTATTCACACATTCTGTTATTAGAATAGGCGCAGACACAGCAGGTCAAAACATCTACGCTGTAGGCGAAGTTTGCATCTACTTTTCTAAATTAAATTTTTACAATTCACTTGGAATTCCTCTCCCTTCATGCAACTACAATTGAAGGTGTTTTAAAATTCTGCGCAATATGGCCTTGTTTGATTCAAATCAACATCGTTATAGAGGTTAGTAAATAAAAGGAAGCCTACGCTTCCTTTTCCTTCGATGTATTGGAGATCATGAAATCTCCAGACCAGCCTCATCAATGCAGGCTTTATTGAACTTGACCGATTTGGTTTTGGTCTACGGCTTTTCATACTCCTCATACTGAAGCGTTCCCTTTATTGTGACCGTTGCACCCTTTACAAGCTTTACCACCGGGTTTTCATTCATCTTACCCTACCGGAAGATTTTCAAAGGTATGTTTCCGAACATCAAAGGCGGCTTAGAGCGGCAGCTGATCATCGATACTGAATCAGTAAAAGGTAATGAATCGTGTGGATCCCAGAATTAGGCACTGTAAAGTTCAGTCATCCGAAATGTTTTACGGTAAACTTTGTTGAGCTGTCAGGCACTCAATTGCCGCCGAGGAATTTTGAATTACTTATCTGTTATTTCGAAAAATCCTACTCCACCCTTTTCGCGGTAAACTGCTGAAATTTGAATCCTTTAACTGAATCATCCTCGATGGAAAAGGTAAGGGTAGTACTATCGTCTGTGGTAAAGAAAACACTGTCACTTTCAGCCCTGATCTGCAAGGTGTAATTAAGAAATTTTCCGACCACAAAGAGTTGATTTGAAAGATTCATTATTTCCAATTCCCCTAGTTCGTCGATGAGGTATTTACCTGTGTATCTATTTAACTTTTCCACTGGCATCTGAGCCACTTTTTTAATGTTTGGTTCTATACCTGTTAGTTTGTACTCCTTTGCTATGGCCAGTTTTACTTCATCGATGATGCTACCATTGTCCGAATTGACTATAATCACCAGCGCGTTGGGCGTGTCTTTCCAAGCCGTAAGATCTGCTCTGAAACCTTCATCAGCTCCGCCATGCCCGAAGGTAAATTCATCAATTCCCGGTCCCAGACCATGATCGTTCATGCCTGGCGTTAGCATGGCTTCAACAGTTTCATATTTCAGGATGCCAGCTGTTTTATCATTTCACTTGAGTTTTTGAATTCATTCACCCGCAAGCGGTAACCCTGTCTGCCTCAGGAAGGTGCTTGCGGGAAAGGATTTCGGTAACTCAGAATCGAAAGGACCCTGAGACCACTGCGTACTGGAACCACGCGAAGTTATACACCGACTCGACATCAGCGCCCCCCTCAACGGTGCGGTAACCGGCACTGACTCCCCAGTGATCATTGAAATCATATTGGAACTTCAGAGCGATATCAAACGCGCGCCCTGGCCCTCCGGCAAGACCGTCAAAGTCGAAGATGAGATGCCAATTCCCGGCGAACCTCCAATCGGCTCCGAGATAAAGCAGGGGAACAAACCCCAAATCCGTGTCTTTGCTTGTGGTGCTGCCCTGCGACAGCTCAATCTTTGCGTCTCTGATCTTTGCAGTGAATCCTATCGACAATTTCAGGTGCTCACGGTTCATGAAGCGATACCGGTAGCCGAGTCGCCAGGAATTGAACTTGTAGGTACCGTCCACAGGATCTCCGGGAAGATAGGATTCCCCCGCAAATTCCACAGGGCCTGTAAATACACCTGTTTCGGTATACGAAAGCGGTGCGAGCAAACCGCGCAAACTGTGTCGGTCATTGATATTCCAGGTAAGGTAAAGTCGGGCAGCTGGCCAAGGCCCCTTTCCCGCAAGGTCTACCAGTGAAAACCTGGTGCCTGCATCGGTATTGGGAATCTGTACATCATTTCGGCTCTGCCATGCCGGTCCTGCCTCAAGCTCAAGCACGAATCCGGATCCGTCTTGTGCTGATACTGATGATCCCGCCATGCATGTGAACAGCACGAGCATTACTTGTAGTATTATTTTGTTGTTATGCTTCATTTCGAAATTCTATTAGAGAAAAAAAATATGCTAAGGCCGTATAATTGATCAGGTTCACTCAACAGCACTGAAGTTTCCCGAATGCTTAAAAGTTACACAGATTTAACATCTTATTCAATCTTCCTCGGCTTTGATGAAATGGCGGGAGATTTGCGATCAACCGATGACAAATACCTTATTTCATGCTAATAGGACTTTAGAATTTAAATCTCGAAACAACTTGATTGCTTTGGGCAGCCTGGCATTTTGATACATAATTGCATATTTCTTTTGTTTCCGCCCTTGTCAATTTTAAAGTTTGTCCAACCGAATCAAAAATCCACCTCCCGGGGCAAGATGGATTTTTAGCTCATCATTCATTTTGATTGGAATATCCTTTTCGAACACATAATCGGCGGCATAACGATCTGCGTTCAGACCGTCTTTGCATATAGTCGCCGCGTAATTACCATCATCCAAAAAGTCGAATTTGACTGTAAGATCCCTTTCGGTCCAGTCCCCCATCCCACCGATAAACCAGTCATGCCCCTTTTTTCTGGCACTGACGATATATTCACCAACTTTTGCATGTAGAATTAGCGTCTCGTCCCAAGTCGTAGGGAGGTTTCCAAGAAATTCCATAAATTCCGGTTCGCGCCAACCTTCAGACGGATTGCCTGAAAATATCTGCATGGGGCTATCATAGACCACGAACATTGACAGTTGGTGGCAGCGGGTGCCGGGGCTCGTTACCACTCCTTCGACCGGCCTTGTTCCATTTTCGGTGGCATTGTTCAATAAGCCTGGCTCGTAATCGAACCCACCGGCAAGCATCCTGGTAAAGGCCAACGTAACATCGTGTCCGGGGGTGACCCGATCGCTCCACATATTATACTCAGAACCAAGTACGCCTTCCCTGCCCACAGCATTCGGCCAGGTGCGATTAAAGCCTTTGGAAGGAAATGCACCATGGTACATGATCATGATTTTATGTTCCGCGCACGCTTTAGCAATCCGGTGATAAAAGATTACTGCTTTCTGGTCATCCCGGTCTATGAAATCGGTCATTATAAAATCGATGCCCCATTTATTGAACCGCTCGAGTGCAGGTTCCAATTGTTTGTCAAGTGTCATGGCCAGCGTCCACATACAGATACCTACCCCCTTTTCCCTTGCATAGGTAATCAGGGTATCCATATTGATATCGGGATTTATCGTGAACAAGTCGTTGTTGTCGCTCCATCCGGCATCCATCATGATCCGGTCAAATCCGAACCGTTTGGCAAATTCGATATAATACTTGTAGGAAGCGGTGTTAAGGCCTGCCCTGAACGGAACATTAAAAAGATTGATGCCAATGATCCATTCGTCTGTCAGATTACCCGGCGTGATCCATGAGGTATCGGTAATCTTTGACGGTGCCCCCAATCGATAGACGATATCGTTATTCGGCAGTTCCTTGTCCTCCTTAGCAATAATCATGACCCTCCAGGGAAAGTTTCTTGTACCCTGCGTTTTAGCGATAAACGGCTCACGACTTATCACCTTTATTTGAGAATATAGCTCATTGGTAGTACGTTCTTCCCTTGGGTAACCGGCGAATACCCCTTTTAGCGCAGATGAACCTGTACCGCCCAGGAACATCCCTGGGTAGTCGTAAAGGTCCGATTCAGTTATCGCGATCCTGGGACCAGATTCAGGAACGACCAATATTGGCGAATAACCAATAATATCATCCGGGATACTATCGAGCTTTCTTAACGGGTACTCTTCTTCAAAACTGGTGTGGAATATATCCGCATCTTGTTTCTTTTGCACTTGTGAAAAATAAGCGTATGGACTGCCTGGAAAATTAAATTCGGCGATTTCGTTTTTTATGGTGATGGAATCTTTGAACTGCGTTAGGATCCGGTAGGCCACACCATCATCATAAACCCGGAACTCAACCCGAAAAGGTTGCCTGAATTCAATGGACAATTCCGTATAAACATCCGGAACCATCTTTCTTTTTTCGGGTACCGGTGCGAATATCTGATCCTTGACATTTTTAATCGACAATGACCTTATCCGGTTATTTCGGGAGAGGGAAACATCATTTTCCAACAAAATATCGATTACTGAAGGTTCCAGAATCGTTTTGCCATCGTAAGCAATACTGTATTTTAGAGAGTCTTCCATCCAAACCTTCACGCAAATCTTGCTTGACGGGGAACATGCCTGTAATGGATCGGTCATTAAACTTGTGGCATGCAAGGGAGTGCATAAAATGCCAATGAAAAAAAGCCAGCTAGTAGCAAACTGAAAATGAGTCATGTTATATATGTTTATCTAAATAAAGCCTTACCTGGACATGGGATAATTAAAATCCCTACTCCACCCTCTTTGCAGTCAACTGCTGTACTTTGAATCCCATAACAGAATCATTCTTGATGGAAAAAGTGAGGGTGGTGCCATCGTCTGTGGTAAAAAAAACGCTGTCACTTTCAGCCCTGATCTGCAAGGTGTCATGTAGAAATTCTCCGACAACCATTAGTTGATTTGAAAGATTCATGATTTCCAATTCCCCAAGTTCATCAATGCGGTATTTGCCTGTGTATCTATTTAACTTTTCCGCTGGAATCTGAACCACTTTTTTGAGGTTCGGTTCGATACCAGGCAAATTGTACTCCTTTGCTATAGCTAGCTTTACTTCATCGATGATGCTGCCATTGTCTGAATTAACCATGATCACCAGTGCATTGGGTGTATCTTTCCAGGCGGTAAGATCGGCCCTGAATCCTTCATCAGCTCCGCCATGGCCAAAGGTAAATTTACCAATACCCGGTCCCAGGCCATGATTGTTCATTCCTGATGTAAGCATTGCTTCTACTGTCTCATATTTCAGAATGCCATCTTTTTTAGTTTGATGGATTTTTTGGATCTCCATAGCATATTGGATGAGCTGTGATGGGGTCGTCCATAGGCCGGCAGCGGCCATCTCCGGATAGATCGGCCTTTTACCCTCTACTTCATCTCCATTGCTACGATACCCCGTGGCTGCGATGGCATGATATACTTCCGCTAATGGATTTTCATAGGTACTCTTAGTCATGCCCAGCGGATCCAATACATGTTTCTGCATGGTTTCCGGGAATGAACCTCCGACAATATCCGTAATCGCCAATTGCATTATGGTATATCCCCCACCGGAATACATCCAGCTCTCTCCTGGTTCCTTAAACACTCTGACCGAATCGGTGTTCCCCTTTCCATCCAATACTTCCACTACGGTAGGGATGGTATCTCCCTTATCATATCCGGGGAAACCCCAAACCGTAAGACCGGCAGTATGGTTCAATATTCTGCGCAGCGTTACTTTTTCCTTAGTCGTAAATTCATTGTCGGGAACTTTCCATGAGGTGAGGAAATCATTTATATTTTCATCCAAACTCATTTTCCCTTCCTCCACTAACTGGTGGGCTCGTATTGCCGATACAGGTTTGCTAATCGACCCTGCCAAAAACATGGTTAATGAATCCGCCATTCGGTTTTCACTGCTGTCAGCCATTCCATACCCTTTTGCCCATTCAATTTTACCGTCTGCTACCACTGCGATACTTAAGCCGGGGATACCGAGTTCTTTCAGGCGATCCTCTATGGAATAGGCTGGAACTTCTTCACCCTCGATCTGTATAATGGGTTGAATACTGTTTTCAATTCGGGAAATCCGTGCTTGTATTTCCTGTTGTTCTTTATCTCGTGAATCAGTACAGGATAATATGGTGGCGATGCTCAATAAAATCAGTAGATGTTTCATGGGAAAGGCATTTTAAGGCTTCAATATTGGAATAAATCTCGGAATCCCGAGGATTAAGTTTTAAGAATTAAAGTGTTTGTTGTACAGTTTCGTAAAGCTTATTGCGCGCCACAAAGGCAATTTTACGCTGTGTTCCTCTTTCTGCTATTAATTAATTATTAGATCACGGTGGGGAATAAATGATTTACCAGCCGCGCGACTACTCAGTTACTTTTCGCTTTTTGTAAAAAAAACCTGATCGACCATGTATTTAGGTTCATTGATATCCTGCTCTTCTATTGTTTGGAGCAAATGTACGGTCAGTTCAGGAATGTTGACCAAACGATTAGCCTGGTTTTGAACGCATCGTTCGAAGACATTACGGACTACACGAGCGTTACCAAAGTTGTCATCTCTCTTTTCATACATCATTTCAAACATATCGAGAAGTTTAACTGTGGCACCCTCTGTCAACGTGAAATCAGCCGATTTACAATACGATTGCATAATTGCGAGCAATTGCTGAGGATAGAAATGCTCAAACTTGTAATACCGGCTGAACCTCGATCTTAAGCCGGGATTTGATTCAATAAAAAATTTCAGAGGTTCTGTATATCCTGCAACAATGACAACCAACTGATTGCGCAAATCTTCCATCCGTTTTACCAGCGCATCAACAGCCTCTTGTCCGAAGTCACGGCCTCCGTCCTCCACAGCAAGTGAATAGGCCTCATCAATAAAGAGCACGCCATCCACACTTTCGTTTACCACATCATTTACCCTGATCGCCGTCTGACCAACATACCCAGCAACCATACCAGCACGATCTGTTTCAACCAGATGCCCCTTTTTAAGGTATCCTAAGTGCTTAAATATCCGACCTAAAAGTCGGGCTACAGTCGTTTTCCCTGTACCCGGAGGTCCTAAAAAGACCGAATGAAGGCTAATACCAACATTTTCCAAATCCTTGTCCTTTCGGATCTTTTCAATCTTCATGAGATTTATCAGATCCGATATA
>JBGSYX010000185.1:0-4807 GCA_041750735.1 Cyclobacteriaceae bacterium | reverse complement strand
ATCAACCACTTCACGATAATAAGCACACATCACTAAGTTTGACATTTTCCGGGTTCCAATTGACTTCATGAAAAGAATTGATAAGCTGGTATTAGGCAATTTTCTGGGCCCATTTATTCTTACTTTTCTGGTTGTCATTTTCATCCTGTTGTCTCAGTTTATGCTGAAATACATCGATGAAATTGTAGGAAAGGATTTGGATTCTACCGTAATCATGCGCCTGATTTTCTATTTCAGTCTGTTCATGACCCCCAATGCCTTTCCGCTGGCAGTACTTTTGTCTTCTTTGATGACCTTTGGCAACCTCGGCCAGCATTTTGAGTTGACGGCCATGAAGAGCGCTGGCATTTCCCTGGTTCGTGTACTCATGCCGATTTTCGCCTTTGCACTCTTACTCACCTGCTTGGCATATTATTCCAATAATTTTATCGTACCAAAGGCCAATCTGGAGGCATTTAGTCTCCTTTACGATGTGAAACAGAAAAAGCCTTCCATGGAATTGAAGGAGGGGACATTTTACAATGGCATAGAAAATTTCAGTATCAAAGTTGGAGAGAAATCGCAAGACGGCAAGACACTGATGGACCTCATTATCTACGATCATTCCTTAGGCCTGGGAAATAAACAAATTACCATGGCCGATTCGGGTTTGATGTATAATATTTTAAACGACCGTTACCTGGTCATGGAGTTGTTTAATGGCAAGACGTATCGTGAGGATAGAAGCAATAATGCCACCGGTATAACCACAAAATATCCAGACCCGCTGCTGAGAAATGAGTTCAAATCACAAAAGATTGTGTTTAGTCTCGCGTCTTTCGACCTTAAGGAAACCCGTAAGGAATTATTTGCAGGAAACAGGTTGATGAAAAACGAACAACAACTGAAATCGGATGTAGATTCCATGAGTATGGATTATATTGATAAACGGGAAGAGGTGAAGGAACAGAGCTTTCAGTTTTTTGACTATCATTTGCAGGATTTGCTGAGTTTATATAAGCAACACGCCATGGAACGCCAAGAAAAAAAACGTTTGGAGGAGTTGGCAAAGGAAGAAAAACTACGGGCAGAGGAGGCCATTCAAAATGACGATACAACTGCAATGGCTACAATGACTGATTCAGTAAAAAATTTAACAAACATAAATTCCAAATTAGCCAACACAACACCAGTCGCCATACCAGAAATAAAAATGGATACATCTGTCAGGAGCAGGATAATTCAAAAAAAAGACGATTTTCCAAAAGCTCAGCAAAAAAGTACCTTGAGTTCCGCAAATAAAGCTGCCTTCATTAGTGATACATCGACTGTTGCGAAGGATTCAGTACTTCGAAAAAGAACATTTGAAGAAACAATCGCTATTCTGGATAGCGCGATGAATACTCCGGAAGTTAATAAAGTGGTTATAAATAAGTGCCTAACCCATGTGCGATATGTAAAAAATAATATGGAAATGCGCAACAACCAGCTCATCATGCTCAAGGGCGAAATCAATAAATTTGCACTTGAACAGTACAAAAAGCTGTCCTATGCCTGCACCATTCTGATTATGTTTTTTATCGGGGCGCCCTTGGGATCGATCATTAAACGGGGTGGACTTGGTGTTCCGGTGTTGATATCTATTTCTTTTTATATACTTTTTTATGTAATCTCCATGATATGTGAAAAATATACCCGAACTGACAGAATGGATCCATTTATTGCTGCTTGGATGGCAAACCTCATTCTGATGCCAATTGGATTATTTTTCCTGAGGCAAGCCAGAAATGATGCACGATTGTTTGACCTTGATTTCTACAGCGTGGCTTTGATGCAAATTAAATCCAGGCTTTTCAAAAAGAATGTGAATTGAATAAACTATATGTTTGAATTGAAGTTTAATGGGTTTATCTTTGCGGAATTTTAAATTTTAAAACATAAATAGCTAACATGTATTTGACAAAAGAAGTTAAACAAGATCTTTTTGAAAAGCATGGTCGGTTAAAATCTAAAAGTGACACTGGGTCACCAGAGGCGCAGATTGCACTCTTCACTTTTCGGATTAATCATCTGACCGACCATCTCAAACTAAACAAACAAGATCACTCCACCAGGCTAGGTTTACTAAGACTAGTTGGTAAAAGAAGAAGAATTCTTGATTATTTGTCCGCGCTCGACATTGAAAGGTACAGAGCGATCATCAAAGAATTGAACATTAGGAAATAGCAAATGAGGGAATTCCATTATGAATTCCCTCTTTCTTTCCTTTCCTCAAGCATCAAACTACATCTTATCAATATTTTATGTCATTAAATGTAATTACTAAGACCATCACACTCAAGGATGGCAGAGAAATCATTATTGAAACCGGTAAATTGGCTAAACAAGCCGACGGGGCTGTAGTCGTCCGCATGGGCGACACTATGATCCTTGCTACGGTTGTATCAAGTCTGGAAGCCAAGGCAGGGGTCGATTTTCTGCCACTGTCTGTCGACTATCAGGAGCGATTTGCAGCAGCTGGCCGGATCCCCGGCGGATTTCTTAGGCGGGAAGGCCGCCTCAGTGATTTTGAAATTTTGATCAGCCGACTGGTTGACAGAGCAATCCGTCCGCTCTTCCCGGATGATTATCATGCGGAAACACAAGTATCTATTCAACTTATATCTGCCGATGCCAACGCCCAGCCTGATGCTCTCGCTGCTTTAGCCGCATCTGCTGCTCTTGCTGTATCAGATATTCCATTCAACGGGCCGATATCAGAAGTTCGGGTGGTCAAAGTGGGAAATGAATTTAAGATTAATCCAGTTCCCGAAGATATCGCTAAGGCTGACCTTGACCTGATCGTAGCAGCATCTTACGATAATATCCTTATGGTAGAGGGAGAGTGCAATGAGGTTTCGGAAGACGACATGCTCCAAGCGCTCATGGCTGCTCACGAAGCGATTAAAGATCAGTGTAAAGTACAGCTTGAACTCGCTGCCGCAGCCGGTAAAACAGAAAAAAGGGCTTATAGCCATGAAACAAGCGATGAGGCTTTAAAGGCCGATATGAATGAAAAACTCTACGGCCAGGTATATGCTATTTCCAAGCAGGCAATAACTAATAAACATTTGCGCCTGGAAAGCATCAGTAATGTTAAAAAGCAATACATTGAAAGTCTTGGTGAAGATCATGGTAAAGATCCGTTTTTAATTGACCAGTACTTCCACGACATCGAAAAGAAAGCCGCCAGAAATCTTGTTCTCGATGAGCAAAGGCGACTCGACGGCAGGACCCCCACCCAGATTCGTCCGATATGGAGCGAGGTCAATTACCTGCCTACCGCCCATGGTTCAGCGGTGTTTACCAGAGGTGAAACACAATCACTTACCACAGTTACACTTGGCACGAAGCTCGATGAACAAATGATTGACAGTGCCATGGTTTCAGGATCGGTCAAATTCATACTTCACTACAATTTCCCTGGCTTTTCTACAGGTGAAGTTAAAGCAAACCGCGGCCCTGGCCGACGAGAAGTAGGACATGGTAATCTTGCTATGAGGGCATTACGAAAAGTGCTTCCACCTGAAGACCAGAATCCATATACAATCCGGGTAGTTTCAGACATTCTTGAGTCAAATGGTTCATCATCCATGGCGACTGTTTGTGCTGGAGCTTTGGCGTTGATGGATGCCGGTGTAAAGATTTCCGGGCCTGTTTCTGGTATAGCAATGGGGATGATTTCTGATCCGGAGACTGGAAAATATGCCATATTATCGGATATACTTGGCGATGAAGATCACCTCGGAGATATGGATTTTAAGGTAACCGGAACGAGCAAAGGTATTACCGCCTGCCAGATGTATATTAAAATTGATGGACTTTCATATGAAATACTCTCAAAAGCGCTTCATCAGGCTAAGGAAGGCAGGTTGCATATATTAAATGAGATTAAAAAGACACTGGCAGAACCCCGCGAGTCTTTGAAGCCAAATGCCCCGAGAATCATTTCCTTTAAAATAGAAAAAGAGTTTATAGGCGCGGTCATAGGCCCAGGCGGAAAGGTTATCCAGGAAATCCAGAAAGAAACCAAGACAACGATCGTTATCGAGGAAAAAGACAATATGGGTGTGGTTAGCATATATGCCCCGGATGAGTCAGCCGTTAAAGCTGCAGAAAAGCGTATCAAGCTCATCGTTGCTGTACCTGAAGTGGGTGAAGTATATGATGGAAAAGTGAAATCTATTACCAGCTTTGGCGCATTCGTAGAGTTTATGCCAGGCAAAGAAGGGTTGCTGCATATCTCTGAGATAAAGTGGGACAGATTGGAGAGTATGGATGGCATACTTGAAACTGGAGAAGAAATAAAAATAAAGCTGATCGGAACAGACAAGAAAACCGGTAAGTACAGGCTTTCCCGTAAAGTTCTTCTACCCAGGCCGGACAAGATGGCAAATCAGGAGTAGTAATTCTAAGCCGCACTTGCGGAATGGACAATCACATTTTAGTGAATTGTCAGGAACTTAATTTCAGTGAACAAATGTTTTCATTTTAGTTATACTATAAAGTAGCCAATGAGACAATTAAAAATTAGCAAGCAGATTACAAACAGGGAGAGTCAATCCCTCGACAAGTATTTGCAGGAAATCGGAAAGGTGGATTTGCTCACCCCTGATGAAGAGGTTGAGTTAGCAAAGCGAATACGTGAGGGGGATCAAATGGCCTTGGAGAAACTGACTAAAGCTAATTTAAGGTTTGTAGTTTCCGTGGCAAAGCAATATCAAAATCAAGGCCTGTCACTTGGTGACCTGATCAACGAGGGAAACCTTGGATTGATAAAAGCTGCCCA
>JBGSYX010000184.1:0-1700 GCA_041750735.1 Cyclobacteriaceae bacterium | reverse complement strand
TTTAGACTATGTAAGTATATATCTTCAGCATATCTGATTACTATTTTGATCACACTATTGGCTGAACCGATTGCTACAAGCTTATCGGAAAAAACGACCATACAGTTTTTAGACAATTCATCGCTTTGGCTTGCTCCTTTTCAGGGAATCGTAACCTCTTCGCTTGGTATATTCTTTATTAAAAAAGAAGAAAAGGAATAGCCTAGCATAAATTAGTCTGAACCTCTATGATTGTCATGATGATTTAAATGATTCAATTAAATGAGAAAGTTATGATCCTGAATATTTTCGACTCGCTCTTTAAAAAGAAAAGTGCAAAAAAACCAACATCGGACTCCGGCAATGTTCAGGGTCTGCTTGTAGGTACTGCCATTCAACTGGCAAATGATCCTGAAAATAATAACAGGATTTTAATTAAAGTGAACTACGCAAACAAGGCGGCTTCAGAACTTTGGTGCCGTGTAGCAAGTCTTGATGCCGGTGATAATCGAGGTGTTGTCTTCCTGCCAGAAATCGGCGATGAGGTGATTTTGGGATTTATTCATGGCGATCCTCATCAGCCGGTTGTTCTGGGTATGCTACAAAGTAAGGGAGATCGACCACCCATTCCTGCCAATGATAATAACGCTATAAAGGGATTTACCTCGCGGAATCAAATGCATTTTCTATTTAACGATGAAAATAAATCAATAACCATAGATACCCCCGCGGGCAATAGGATTCTTCTGGATGAAGAAGGGAAGAAAATTGAAATCCATGATCAGAACAATAATAAGATGACATTGAATCCGCAAGGTATTCAAATCGAAAGCCCAAAGAATATAAGTATAAAAGCTGGCATGAATCTTACCCTTAATGCCGGTTCATCCATAACTATTGGCGGTTCAACTATTACGGTTAAAGCAAATGGAGACGTATCTATCGAAAGCGCAACTGCTAAAATTAAAAGCTCCGGTACGACTGAAATCACCGGCGCTATTGTGAAGTTAAACTAAGCAGGAGAACAATGCCATCCGCAGCAAGATTAAATGATATGCATACATGTCCGTTAGTAAACGGAACGACACCACACGCAGGTGGCCCGATCATGGCACCATGTGCCCAAACAGTTTTAATTAGCAATATGCCAGCCGCAAGGGTTGGGGATAACTGTATATGTACTGGCCATACAGATACCATCATTCAGGGCTCTGCAACAGTATATATCGAAGGATTACCTGCTGCTAGGCAAGGTGATATGACGGCACAGGGAGGTGTGATTATTTCTGGCGATGCAACTGTTCTAATTGGTGGTTAATTTATCCTTCATCATCTCTATCAAATCAACTTAACTGTCAGAATATGTCGGAATAATTACGAATAATTCGTAGTGGATTATGCTTGATATGTCCGCAAAAAAACGGCGCCATTTTTTCAAACAACGCCGCTCTACTCAAACTCAAAATTTCTCAATCCAATCCTTACCATCATCTATCCTGTCTGTCCATTACCGTTTGCTTTTTCGGGGACTTTATCGAATTCCAGGTTGTTGATCAGTCTTTTCAGTCGTTTGCCAGGTCGGAAACGAATCTTGGCTGTTTTGATCTGGTCGGAAGTAAGCTCTTCTCCTTTGGCTTTGCCTTCGCTGGCCAGGGTAAGGAAGAAGGTGCCGAGCGTACTCAGGTGCACCTGGCGTCCATGACGCAATTGCAACTCAATAA
>JBGSYX010000183.1:0-3546 GCA_041750735.1 Cyclobacteriaceae bacterium | reverse complement strand
ACTTTGAGGCCGGGTTAAGCGCTGTGTTTTCTGCCAATGTGTCCGGGCGGGAGTGTGAAACGGATGGGATTGGAAGGAGAGTTGCATAGCGACGCGCTGACAAGACCATTGGTTTCACACGGGGGTATGTCGACAAAAAAGGGAGCCTAAACTCCCCTGGTTTAATATGTAGTCGACTGCTTTCTGCACTTTGGCCGCAGCCTCGCCGTTGAACTTCTTATCATTCTTAAGTGGCTACAGCCAACCCTGGATGTAGTGTGATTTACGGATCCTCTTTTCCAATGAAATCCACTTTCGCCAATACTTCTAGTGAATAGGTTGATTGGAAACCCCGGATAAGTTGAATAAGATTTTTAGGTGCTTACGTTGTTCAAAACTTAGATTTCGTTTCACGTAATCACTAACCTCCTGAGCCTTGTCATACTGAAGTTGTAAGGGTTCAAACGCTTTTGTATTGAGCTGTTCCAGTCCCTTGACAAAAACTGAAGCGGAAACAAGCTCTGGTGGAGGCCAACTTGTCAGGAATAACCCCGCCGACCGAAATGAAAGTGGAGCTGAAAATGCCCCTGTTTCTTATTTTCATTTTAGGAAGGTTTGCAAAATAGGTTATTGTTAACTCACATAGTTTTTTTAACTAAGTGGTTAATCAGGGATAGTTGGTAGGGTAAGGAAAATTAATTCAATGCCCCTAACGCACATCGATATATTGGATCGACCATAACTTCAAACCTGCATGACGATTCTAAATTTACTTTATCTGGATAGCAATCTATTATTCTTGCCAATTGTATGTTTTCTGTTACCATTCACCTTGCTTACCACCTGTTTTTCGGAGCAATTGACTGTTTTCATTTAACATGGACTTTTCAAGCCTATTTTTTAATTCAGCCATATCATGACTTAATTTTGATTCAACCACCTTGGCATAAATCTGTGTGGTAGATAGTTTGGTATGGCCGAGCATTTTACCTATAGACTCAATAGGTACGCCATTCATGAGCGTTATGGTCGTGGCAAATGTGTGCCTAGCCAGGTGAAAAGTAAGATTTTTTTCTATTCCACATAAATCAGCTATTTCCTTCAGGTAGGAATTCAACTTTTGATTTGACATTCCTGGCAATAGTCTTGCTTCATGAGCAACTTTCGGGTGGTTCCTATACTTCTCAATGATTGCCAACGCCTTTGGAAGTAATGGGACTTTCACAGTTTCCGATGATTTCTGTCTTTTTGTAAAAATCCATTTGGTACCATCAATGCCAAGAGCAACACAATCCGGAGTTAAATTAACCACATCAATATACGATATGCCGGTATAGCAACTAAAAACAAATAAATCTCTCACCTGTCTGAGCCGGTCGATTTTGAAGTCTTTGATTTCGATAGTCAGCAATTCTTGTGCTGTTAAAAAGCCGCGATCTACTTTCTCAAATCTAAATCTATAGCTCGAAAAAGGATCATTCGTCATCCACTGCAGTTTTCTGGCCAGGTTAATCATTTTATGAAATCGCTCCATATGCTTCATGACACCATTGTTCTGCAATGGCCTGTGATGATCTATTGGCTCCCACGAACGAAGGAAGACTTCGAACTCCATGATAAACTTATAGTCTATTGTAGAAAGAGGGGTGTCGTTTACTTTAAGTTTCTGAACCAAAAACCGTTTAATGTATTTTTGGGTGGTGTAATAATTCTTCATCGTACCTGCTGCGATGATTTGACTCATTTGGGTATTGTGGTAATGCAGAAGCTTGATTATAGTAAATTCATTACCATCGTTGCCTAGAAATTTGTTCTTCATGGCTAATGCAGAAATGCTTTTTCCCGATAGCATCAGCTCTTGATATTGTTGGACGATCTTAGCCTTTACCCTTTCCAGGTACAGATTGAGCTCCTGTATTTCTGCTCTATTTCCTTTCCCCAAGCCTTTATGGACATTCCAGGAATCTGGATCGATCGATTTCTTAATGGAGATATCGGCCCTCTGTCCATTCACTGTGATGCGAACGTATATAGGAGCTTTTTCGCCTCTCGTCTTGGATTTTCGAAGGTAACAGATGACGTTAAACGTGTGTTTCTTTGTTTCCATATCATTATAATTAAGGTGTTTTGTGTTTAATTGATTGCTGAAATAGGTGCCCTCATTAAAAAGGGCACCTAATTGATACATTTAAGGCCAAATTATATGCTCGTATATTGCTGGTATTCAGCATTATATGGCTAATTCGGTGCCCTAATATACAGAAAGAAAAAGGGCACCGAAAGGGGCACATTAAGAAAGGTTTTTATTGTGAATTTTGGGTAGGACAAAAACAAAAAAACCTCCAAATCATACGATTTGGAGGTTTTTACCCTTACTTGACTCTTTAAAAGTCGGGGTAGCAGGATTCGAACCTGCGACCCCCTGCTCCCAAAGCAGGTGCGCTAGCCGGGCTGCGCTATACCCCGGTTTTTCCAGTTGCGGAGAGAGGGGGATTCGAACCCCCGGTACCCTTTCGAGTACGACAGTTTAGCAAACTGTTGGTTTCAGCCACTCACCCATCTCTCCGGCTGAAAATCCCGCTTTTTCAAACGGACTGCAAATATAGTGTTTCAAATTTCAGATTAACAAAAACCAAACGGTTTTTCTCTGCCCTTGTTTTCATATTTACCAATCGCCCTGAAAATAATAAAGCCGGTTTTTTTAACCGGCTTTATTTTGTAGCGGGGACAGGACTTGAACCTGTGACCTTCGGGTTATGAGCCCGACGAGCTACCAACTGCTCCACCCCGCGATGTAATTGGACTGCAAAGGTAATATATTTTGCAAGGTTATCAACTTAAGGCGCGGTAAAAATTTATTAATGGAGAAAGGTCAATTTAATTTTCCTTGTTTCTTCACGCATTACAATGGATTATAATTTGTTGTTTATAGGCCTTCAAATGGATAATTGAACTATTTTTACCCATAAAAGTATTAATGGCTCATAAAGCAGGATTCGTAAGCATCATTGGAAAGCCGAACGTCGGCAAGTCAACACTCATGAACCAATTAGTGGGTGAAAAACTTTCTATTATTACCTCAAAAGCACAGACAACCAGGCATCGAATTATGGGGATACTGAGTGGTGAGGAGTTTCAAATTATATACTCAGATACTCCGGGAATTCTCGACCCGCAATATGAGCTCCATAAATCGATGATGCGGTTTGTCAATAGTTCACTGGAGGACGCTGATATCATACTTTTCGTAACAGACTTGTATGAGAAATATGAAGATGATGAGATGGTAAACAGGGTGAAAAATGCCGGAATTCCCATCATATTGATCATGAATAAATCTGATCTTGCTAAAGGGAGTCAAGCTGTGGACAAACTGGAATATTGGAATGAAATCCTCAATCCCACTAAAAGCACCGTTGTTTCCGCGTTAAACGGTACTGGTGTCCCTGAGCTTTTTAGTAACATTCTTTCCATGCTTCCTGAGCATCCGGCCTATTTTCCAAAGGATGAAATGACTGATAAACCGGAGCGCTTTTTTGTGGCCGAAATGATTCGGGAAAAGATTTT
>JBGSYX010000182.1:0-2358 GCA_041750735.1 Cyclobacteriaceae bacterium | reverse complement strand
GAACCCTTATTGATAATACTCATAAGTTCTTCTACCTCACTTTTAGTTAGTTTAATCTCATATCGTATCATTTGTATAGCTTTTTCCAAATATACAAATATTTGATTAATATACGTCATATTACTATTAACTTAACACTAGCTCTTTGTTGCATATAACAGTTGGACTAACTTCAGCTAAGCACTCTGAATAACTATAGAAATTTCCTTGCAGGAGTTCTGGTCTACACGCTTGGAAATAAAACCCGCCTCCTAAAATATTCCATTCATCAAAATACAATTTTGCTTCCTCATATGCACCAATATACATGTACGCGTTTCCTAATCTATAAAGCATATGTCGGTAATCTTGCGGCCTACCTCTTGCTTTTTCAACCGCTTTCCTGATCATCCATATCCCTTTTAGGTATTCCTTTTTATACAGAAAAATAGTCCCTAATCTCCATAATCCACCAGATAACACGTTATCGTCATTTCTATATAAAGTTATTGCTTTTTCGTAACTCTTTATCGCTTGATCAACATCACCTCTTCTATGCAAGACCATCCCCTTAAGAACATAAGGATGATCATAGCTCGGATCGAGACGAATGGCTTTATCACAAAACAGCAAGACGCTATCTAGATGTTTCGTTTCAAAATAATTCTCTATACCGGCATGCCGATCATAATAGATTGAAGCTTTGTACAGCCAATTTGGGGCATATTCTGGGCTAATCTTCATCACTTTATTATATAACATTTCTGCCTTGCTCAAGGCTACCGTATCCCCTCCACGCCAAAACTTCCACTGCTCCTCCTTAGCTTGTAAAAAATAATCATAGGCAGTCACATCCATAGTTAAGGCAGAACTAATTTGTTCTTGTTCCTCCGGGGTGATTACTACTTGCAAGGCTGTCGATACTTTCGTGGCGATCTCTGAATATATTTTGAAAATATCTCCCCATGCTCTATCATAATCTTGAGACCAAATACGCCGATCAGTTTTACCATCGATCAATTGAACAGTAATCCGTATCTGGTTACCAAATTTCTGGGCGCTACCTTCCAATATAAAAGCCACATTTAATTCGCTGGCAATTTTTGGTATTCTCTTATTGGAGTTACGGTAGGTTTGAGAGGAGGTTCGAGAGACAACCTTTAGATTTTTAATTTTTAGTAAATTCTTCAATATAGCTTCCCTAACACCATCTGCCATATACTGACTTGTCGAATCTTTAGTGATTGTTTCAAATGGTAAAACCGCAATGGATTTTTCCAATTCGACTGACTTCATGCGTGGAATAACTTTCCAAACGACTAGGACAGCTAATGCAACCACCACCAATCCAGTAAGGAAATAATAGGGTTTCACAATGCTTCTTTTTACTTCATTACTCTTTGTTAGAGGTGGTTGTTTAAGTTCATTTCCACACAATACCTGATAAATACTTATCGGTTCGTCTACATTCTTGAAAGTCTTGTCCTTAACAAACTTGGTTTGTATGTCAACTTTGTTCAGAACGTCACGAAAGACTGCCCCTGAAATATTGATGCATCCTTGTTGAGTTTCAGATTGCAGCCTTGAAGCAATATTTACTCCATCTCCAGAGACATCTGAACCGGCAAATTCTATCTCTCCCTGATGGATGCCAATCTTTAATGGTATTTTTAGTGCCTTGCAGGCTTTTTGGATTTCAATAGCACAACGAACAGCATCAGAGGCCAGGCTAAAAATAACCAGTATGCCATGTCCATGCCGGTTGAAAAAGCTTTCCGTGTGGAACAGATCAGCGATCGCGCGAGCGCGTACGGGATCAAAGGATTGACCATTGATGGCAATGATGTCATTGCAGTCTATAAGGCGGTGCAGGACGCTGCCAAGCGCGCACGCGCCGGGGATGGGCCCACATTGATCGAAGCCATCACCTATCGTTATCAAGGCCATTCGAAAAGCGATCGCCAGCTTTATCGCACCCGCGAGGAAGTCAAACTATGGCAGCAAAAAGATCCTATTCAACGCTTTGCGAAGCTGATCGGCATAAAGGACGAAGAATTCAAAGCGATCGAGAAGAGAGCCGAACAGGCAATTGCCGCCGCGGTTGAATTTGGTGAAAACAGCCCCGAACCCGACGTTTCAACCATCATGGAGGGAATCTATGCGTGAGATCAGCTATATGGAAGCGCTGCGCGAAGCAATTCGCCAGGCAATGGAAAAAGATGATCGCGTTTTCCTGATTGGTGAGGATATTGGAGTTTATGGCGGAGCATTTGGCGTATCCGCCGGTTTGCTTGAACAATTTGGCGCTGAACGCATTATTGACACACCCATCTCCGAAGCCGGAATAGCGGGCGCCTGCGTGGGCGCAGCGGTGACCGG
>JBGSYX010000181.1:0-8577 GCA_041750735.1 Cyclobacteriaceae bacterium | reverse complement strand
GTGTATTACCGTCATGTGCCGCTCGGCTATTTTTGCGAGCGAACCATGAAGGTGTATGACCTGGAGAAGTACCAGTTCTAAAGGATCATGCTTTACACTGGTGTAAGGAAAAAGTGTAAAGTATGATCCTTTTAGGACCTGACCGCAGATATGAAGCATATAGACAAGGGCATTGTGCCACTTGTTTTTTGCGGTTTCCCCCTCAGTCCTATCGGCCTTTGGGAGTATTTCGATGGTAAGGTTCCCGACTTGCAAAACCCCGACATAGTTTTTAAAGTAAACCCGTCTATTCCCAATATTGAAATACTTGTTACCGTGCATTTCATTGTATTTGACAATCTGCTCAAAGTGCTTTTCGGTAAACTCTTCGTTTACAGCAAGATGTGAATACTCAAAAACCCTAATCACGGCCATAGATAGCCTTGTACCCATCCCAGGAGTCAGGGATAGTAATTCCGAACCGTTTCTTTTCCTGTATATCAGAAAAGTCGGTGTCAAATTCACTAAAAAGCGTTACCGAATCCTTTGGTTTTAAGAATGCAGGACCTAAAACCAGCCCGACCATTTGCGGCTTTCCGTAGAAGTAATCTTCTAATAGGGGGATAACCTTATTCTTAAAGGTCGCCATAAGGTCTTCGAGGGTTCTTATGCCCATGAAGTAGGAATGGCCTATCAGATGATCCTTATCTAAAAGCAATTCAATACGATTATTGATGGCCGTCAACAGAGCTTGTAAATCTATGTTTTCCGATGAATATGCAGGCTTGGAGAGCAAGTCCGGTTCGGGCGCGTATTCAATAAAGGTAAATCTTCGGCGCAGGGCTGAGTCCAGAGCTTCAATGCTGCGGTCTGCGGTATTCATGGTGCCGATAAGGATCAGATTAGCCGGCACGCCAAAATCATCTTTTGAGTAGGGTAGATTAACGATGGTTTCCTGCTGAGCACCGAGGCGCTTGTCTTTTTCAATCAGAGTGATGAGTTCACCAAAGATATTGGCAACATTCCCTCTGTTGATTTCATCAATGATGAGGTAATAGGGCTGAGCCTTTGAGAATTTATCGGTACGACCTTCTTTTGTATCCTGCAAAGCTTCTTGCAGATCGCTGTAACCGGCAAGCTGGGCCGCCTTATCACAGGCGTTGTAGAAGATTCCTGGTTTTATCTCGAATTCAATCTCGGCAATCTGTTCGGTCTCATCTTCATTTTTGTCTTCTGATAGGCGTGGTTTGATACCTTCGATAAAATCTTCGTAGCTGTAAGACTGATGAAAGGTGGTGAACTTATAGAGTTTTTTGAAAACGGTTTTTTCTTTTACTTCTTCTCCGAAGGTGAACCCCTTTTCGGTCAGGCCTTCCAACAGAGGTTTCCACCGCTGTCCACCATTGATTCCGGAAAATGTCATGGTCGATGAGGTATTCAGGAGAATTGGCGTATCAAACTGGGCAAGCCAGATAACTTCTACGGTTTGAAAATCGAAAGGGCCCTGTTTGGCTTTTTCGAAATCATAACTATCTTTTGCTTCGGCGATCCCCAGGCAATGCCTGCCCCGAATGATACAAAAGTAATCTCCTTGCCTAACTTGTGAAAACCTGCGGCGGATTTGATGACTGTCAACGGTTGAAGCGAGTTCCGTTAAATCTCCCAGTTCCTTTCCACACCATTCATACCCAAGCCGGTTGCCCTTTTTCAACTCTCCCCAGAGATAGCCATTGCGCCCAGGAGCAAGATGCCAGAAGGTTTTGGTAAGATCTAAATTACCTTTATTTTCAATTTGAACACCTTTCTCGTTGGTATCCAGATCTTCTATCAGGGAAAGGACTTCATAGGTCTTGCCTGTTCCTGGGGGTCCATAAAGAATGATATTGCACTCTTCACTGATTGCTGCTTCAAATTCACTTTCATCGGCAATCTCGTCCTGGCCGCTTGAGTCTTCGACAATGACAATTTCTTTGTTTTTGTAGTTGCAACAGAAAAGGTCATACATTTGCAAGATGGACAATTCGTCGGCTGGCAGTTTTTTACCGCTATTGCCCGCATCAAGAATCTTGGCGATCGTTTTATCTTTATTAATCTGACCGCTACCCAGCATTCCGGTATTGTCTTTGAAGGCATCAAGGATATCCCGGGAGATAAAGTTGCCGGCATATAAAGACCACGCGCCGTCCTTTTTGAAGAGCTGCAAATCCGTACTGTTGTTTTGTGGTGTTTGGCTTTCTGGCAAAATATGGATGCGCCTGAAGGTATCGGCATTCTTGTATGTATTGATGTCTTTTAGTATGGCTTCTGTAAAAGCCCGGCTGAATTCTATGGGGAAAAAAGCCTTCTTGCTTTTGGCGGTGGACCGGACGGTAAGTACCACCAGCTCCATGGTGAGACTGAAGTATTTGATGGCAGTAATCTGTTTGGTGTTGATGCCCAAGTCGTTATGGATAATTTCAAAATCCAGCACATCATCGCCGGACTTTTTGCCCCAGGACTTTGCCTTCCAGAGTTGGATTTTACCACCGCCGATGGTAAAGCAGTAATCGCCGGGCTGGATGCCATTAAACCAGCTGCTGTCTTTGGTTGCCCGGTAGTAGCCCTGGGTGATTTGGTCCTTCTCTTTTTTGCTGGATATTTTACCGAAATAGAGTTTCATATATCACCTCGATTGTTCCTCACGGAGCGTACGGTGGTCACATAGTTTTCCATAATCATATTTTCTTCCTCCGTGTTCTTTGTGTACCCTGTGAGAGACGTTCTTTTGATTTATTGTTTCTCACGGGGCTCATGGTGGACACGGAGTTTACCATAATCATAATTTCTTCCCCCGTGTTCTCTGTGTGCTCTTTGAGAGGCGTTCTTTGGGTTTATTATTTCTCACGGAGCGCACGGAGGTCACAGGGTTTTCCATAATCATTATTTCTTCCTCCGTGTTTTCTGTGTGCCCTGTGAGAGGCGTTCTTTCTCTTCCAGTATCCGCTCCAGCAGCTTCTCCGCCGGTTCATCATTGGGATCCTGGGGCACCAGCTCTCCACGAAAGGCCTTGGCTAGCACCGACTGGGAGAGTTTTTCCACCCTGGCTTTGGCTTTCTGGTAATGAACTTCCACCTTGTCGGCTAGAGCAAAGAGTTTGTCCACCTGACGGACGATTTCTTTTTGTTCTTCAAGGGGTGGGAGAGGGAAAGCAAATGATTGTATAATTTCCATTTCAAGTCTTAAGGTGCCGTGTGTTGCTTCCTTGATATATTCAAGTACTCGATTCTGAATATTCTGAAACACAAGTAGTAAGAATTCCGGCTGCACATTCGCAATAGGTGTAATTCCTTTCATGTCTTGGTTTATTGTTACTTTATCTAATGTTAATGCGACAGGAAAAGTATGAGCCAAGATCATTCCCCGAACAACAAATAGAATGCTGCCTGCAGGTATCAATTTCACCGATGAGTTTTTTACGGCACTATCAGATATATAATCAATCCCATGTTTGATTTTTGGTTTTTTCATATCCTTCGGGCTTATCCATGGGATGTTCCCTTTCCAATATTCTTGTTTTGATTTTGATGGTGTGCCACCGCCAGTTATTTTACCCATTTTTTCTAAAGGAGCATAAATCCAAGTATCTGGTAGCAAGCAATATTGTGTATCTTCAAATACGTTGAGGTAATTTCCGGAAAGTTTTTCTGACACTTCAGACAATGAACTATCCGCGCTCTCCACCTCTGGATGCGCTTCCCGCCACTGCTCGGTGAGTTTTCCGGTGACCGCTGCGGTGAGCACCGACTGGCGGAAGCGTTTGAGAATGCCCGGCACCTTGTCCATCCGCGCTTTCACCGCCTCAATACGGGGCATGATCGCATCCAGCTTGGCAACAATGCGCTTCTGTTCATTCAGGGGCGGGAATTTTACTGGAATATCTCTTAGTTTGCCCTGTGTAAGTTTTAGTCTTGTTGTACCTGTAACATAACCAGTAAAGTCAAATTGATTTAGAAAATGGCATAAAAAATAATTGTCTGTAAATGAATCAAGAATATGAGCATGGTTGTTGACCCATATTTTCCCATCGACCATGTAGGCAATATTTTTATTTGAATCAAAAAAAGGAGCACCATCCTCACCGATCAATACATAACACCCTTCAATCAGATAATCATCAATTTGACCAACTTGACCTGTTGCCCCATAATAAGAGAAAAGTTCGTTTTCCTTTTTTCCTGCTATTCTTTTATTTCTTTCATCAGAACTAACAGGGTCTCGATATCCATCTAGGATATTTGTACATTCTTCCAGATTGACTTCCACCCACCCTTTCGGCAATGCCTCACACATTTCCTCTCTGTGTTCTCCGTGCCCTCCGTGAGAAACCTCTTCTGCCTTTTTTCTCACAGAGCTCAAGGAGTTCACAGAGTTGTTTTTCGCTTTATTCATCTTCACCCCCGTGCTCTCCGTGCCCTCCGTGAGAAACTCCCTCCAGTTCCGCTTCAATCTCTTCAATCGTCGGTAGGGAGGATTTGAATTCATCTGGTAGGGCATGGGTTATCTGATACTCGCTCACCCCTATGGGCTTGTGCATATCCTTGAGGGAATATTCCACCACCGTTTTCTTTTTTGATTTACAGATCAGCATACCCACTGTGGGTTTATCCTGTTCGGTTTTTAAAATGCCATCCACCGCGGATACATAAAAATTCAGCTTACCGGCAAACTCAGGTTTAAAAGCCACCGCCTTAAGTTCCACTACCACATAGCAGTGCAGCTTAACATGATAAAATAAGAGATCGATATAGAAATCCTCATCATCCACCGTCACCTTGTACTGCCTGCTGATAAACGAAAACCCCGCACCCAGTTCCAACAGAAACTTCGTTACCTGACCGACCAGTGCATCCTCAAGCTCACGCTCGTCGTGCTTGTCCCGTATTGTTAGAAAATCGAAGATGTAAGGGTCCTTCAAAGTCTGCCGGGCAAGATCAGACTGAGGTGTCGGCAGGGAGGCTGAAAAATTGGTAATCGCCTTTCCTTCACGGCCAAAAAGATTACCCTCGATCTGATGGGTCAGCACCGCCCGGGACCAGTTGTTCTCTATGGTTTTTTGGATATAGAACAGGGCCTCTTGGTGGTTTTTAATCTTGGAAATGATCACCACATTGTGCCACCAGGGTATTTGCGTAGCAAGCTGCTTCGCAATTGAAGTTTGGGCAACAAGCTGTTGCCCAATTGTACTTTGTGCAAGTGTTGCCTGCACAACTGCTTCTCCCTCAGCCCAGAAGAGATACCACTGACGCATAAGCTCAAGGTTTCTTCTCGAAAACCCTTTCATGTCCGGGAACTCATCCTGCAAGTCCTTGCTCATTTGGGCTAAAAGACCATCACCCCATTGGCTCTGCTTTTGTTTCTCGACGATTTTTTCCGCCAGCTCCCAGTACAAACCTATCAGCTCGCGATTGACCGTAACCGCGGCCTTGATCTGGGACGATTTGATGCGGTTTTTAGCTCCGCAAGAAACGCAGAATAGTCTTTGTCTTGTTGTAATAAATTCATCTTTTCCCTTTTTCTCTCACAAAGCTCACGGGGTACACAGAGCTATTTTTCTCTGTGTCCTTTGTGGTCTCCGTGAGAAACATCATCTTTTATTTTTCTCACAGAGCCCACGGTATTCACAGATTTTATTTTCACCTTCTTCATAATTCCATCCGTGTACTCTGTGTCCGCCGTGAGAAACAATTTATTTACTCCGCCTCAATCTCATCCAGAATCAACTGTAACTCATCCACACAGGCACCCAGCTCGGTAATGGCATCGGCCACTAAAAGCTGCGGCTCCGGCAGGGAGTTGGGATCTTCGAGGTTTTCGTCTTTGAGCCAGCTAATATCTAGGTTAAAATCTCTCTCTTTTATCTGAGAATAACTGAATTTGCGGAACCGGCCCTCTTCGCCCTGATCCTTTCGTTTGGCCTGACCGTTGGGGTCTTTGCCGTAACACTTTTCAAAGTCCTCGAACATCGCAAGGGTCAGGGGGCGGTCTTTTTTGGTAACTCCCGGAATATTGGTACGGCAGTCGTAGATCCAGACATTTTCGGTCTTCATGCCCTTTTGGAAAAAAATAACATTGGCCTTTACTCCCTGACTGTAGGGGGTGAAGGTTCCGTTGGGAAGCCGAAGAATCGTATGCACATTGCAGTCTTCCATCAGATACTTGATTACATCCCCGGCGGCATCGGCAAAGAGCACATTGTCCGGTAGGACCATGGCCGCCCGTCCACCCTGCTTAAGAATGGTGACCACATGTTGAATAAAGTTAAGCTGCTTGTTGCTGGTGCTCACCGTAAAATCATCCCGCACCGGGGCCTGGTTGGCTCCCTTGGTTCCAAAGGGGGGATTGGTAAGAATGCAGTTGTAGCGTTCTCCCCTGTCAGGCTCGTAGATACTGTCACCCAGATAGATTTGAGGCTCCAGACCATGGAGGAACAAGTTCATCAACGCCAGTCGTCTGGGTCGGGGTACCAGCTCCTGTCCGTAGTAGGTCTGTTTTTTAATCCGCAGAACATCTTTTCGATCCAGTGCTCCCTTAGTAACCTGCATTAACCACTCATAGGCAACCATCAAAAAGCCCGAGGTGCCGCAGGCGGGGTCACAGATTTTGTATTCTTTGGCTACCCGTGGATCGGGTTGCATTACATTCACAATCGCTTGAATAAGTGGGCGTGGAGTAAAGTACTGTCCTGCACCTTTTTTACCTTCGGCAGCGGACTTTTCCAGAAGCCCTTCAAAGGCTGCCCCTTTGACATCCACCTCCATGGAAGACCAATCCTCTTCATCGATCATATTCACAATTCGTTTGAGATTTACAGGATTGGTAAAACGGGGCATGGATTGATTGAAAATATCCCCCAGCAAACCGGACTGCCTGCTCAAAGCCCGCAAGATCTGGGCAAAAGCATCCAGAAGTTCCGTGCCGGATTTCTGGGTAAAGGTAGACCAGGAGCAATCGAGCTTGACCATCTTTTTATTGTCTTCGTACTCGATAGTGGAAAGATCAATTCCCTTTTCATGGGACATCTTCAAGAAAAGCAGATAGGTCAACTGCTCAATATAATCACCGTAATCGATTCCATCGTGCTTAAGAACATGGCAAAAGCCCCAAAGTTTATTCACAACATCAGACATCAAATCTCCTTTTTCTCACAGAGCACACAGTGGTCACAGAGAAATTATACAATTCCATTTATTATTCTCGATATTCCATTTTTTAATAATTCTTCATTAAAATTAATAAGGTAACCAAGTTTCAAATTTGACAACTTTAAATAAGTTAAAAGTTGCTTCTTGTGGACGGTGCTTAACTTTTCAACAGATTTTATTTCAATGATAACTTTATCATTCGCAATAATATCGGCCCTGAAACCTTCATCAAACTGAATTCCTTCAAATTTTATGGGTATAGCAATCTGTCTTTTCACGTTTAAGCCCTTATCAGTCAATTTCTTGGACAATACCGTTTCATAAACAGACTCCAAGAGCCCAGGCCCTAGCCCCTTATGAATATTTATTGCCGTTTCAATTATGATGGTGCCTATTTCATTTTCATTCATTATTACCCCTCTGTGCTCACCGTGTCCTCCGTGAGAAACCTCTTATCAAGCCGCCAAAGACGCATTTATTTCCTGTATCACAGACTCAAAATCAGCCCCGAATATCTGGCGGGCTTTGTTTAATCCACCACGGCGTTCAAATACTGGCATAGTCTCAAAATCATCGTGCGAAATTGCGAGGTTTTCGATTAAATGTTCCTTTATGTACGAAAGCCAGTTGAGTTGTTCATCGCTAAAGCTGTGTTTTTCTATGAATTTGGTAACAGCTTTTTCCACTCTTTCCTGGGCGGTTAAAATGGGTATGTCATAATTAGAAGCGTGCTTCACCATAGAAATAATATCTGCCAGTGGTTTTTTATAGACCAGTTCGTGCCCTCGCTGTAAATCCTTTTCCGAAAAATCGCTTTTACGAAGTTTCTCCCGTAGTTCATCCAGTACATCCGTATTCCACCTTGCTGGTCGCGACAGCAAGACTTCAATGGCTTCAATGTGTTCGGGGTTGTTTTTTACAAAGACTTCAAAATGTTTCAGATAATCTTCGGGCTTTTGGTATTCGTCACCCACACGGAACATAACCTCATCTTCCACTGTATCCACAATATCATAACCTTTAAAAAAGACTCTCTTGGGTCTGGGATAATCTTCCAGTAATTTTTGAAAATCCTTGTTGCGAAGCAAGGCCATCGTTTCGGTAAATTTAGTTTCGATGTTCTTTTTCAAGTTATCCGCAAAGGCCTTCATGTCGCCATCGGGAATATACTTTGAAAAGGCTTCCCGGGCCTCGGCCCCCATGTTCTTCTCAATGCGTCTGAGCCGTTTGATAAGCCGGTTGGTGTTGTATTCCCGGTCACGGTTGTCATAAATTCGGTCCTAAAAGGATCATACTTTACACTTTTTCCTTACACCAGTGTAAAGCATGATCCTTTAGAACTGGTACTTCTCCAGGTCATACACCTTCATGGTTCGCTCGCAAAAATAGCCGAGCGGCACATGACGGTAATACACTA
>JBGSYX010000180.1:0-2151 GCA_041750735.1 Cyclobacteriaceae bacterium | reverse complement strand
CAGTTGACCGGGACCCAGGGCCGAAACCCCAGGCATTTACCAAAGGCATTACGGTAATGTCGAAAATACCATCGGATTCTTCAAAAACTTTGGTGGATTTTGCAAAAACAGTGTAAAACAATTCATCAATCTGATGTTCCTCGTTACGGTTGATTTTCGAGATTATTGATGATGAATCATAAGAAGAAAGTGATTTGTCAAAGGCTTTTAAAATGGAGTCGACTTGTGGCTGGAGATCAACTTTACCAGGCATTTCATACGTAATATGATATGATGTTCCCTGGGCAAATCCGGCAATTTTAGCGAAGGATTTGTTTGTGGCAGTATGAAAACTACAAGAGCATGAAATGAGCAGGGATGATGCAATAAAGATGTTCAGATACTTTTTCATATTTGAATATTCACTATCCCCCGAAATCATCAAAATCGACCATTTCCTCGGGAACTCCCAGATTGGAAAGCATTAGCTGAACAGCATCATTCATCATCGGAGGTCCGCAAAGGTAGAATTCAATATCTTCAGGTTCTTCCTGTTTGCTGAGGTATTCATTGTAAACTACCTGATGAATGAACCCTGTATAGCCGTTCCAGTTGTCGTCGGGATGAGGTTCCGACAAGGCAATGTTGAATTTGAAATTAGGAAACTCCTTTTCAATTTTTCTGAATTCCTCTTCATAAAAAACTTCTCTTTTAGAGCGGGCACCGTACCAGTAAGAAACTTTACGGTTTGTTTTCAGGGTGTGGAACAGATGAAAAATATGTGAACGCAAGGGAGCCATTCCTGCGCCTCCCCCGATATAAATCATTTCGCGTTGAGTGTCCTTAATAAAGAACTCACCATAAGGACCAGAGAGTGTTACTTTATCTCCGGGCTTACGCGAGAAAATATAGGAAGAGCAGATACCGGGATTAACTTTCATAAATCCGCCTTTGGCCCTGTCCCATGGTGGGGTGGCAATACGAATATTCAGCATAACAATGTTGCCTTCAGCAGGGTGGTTAGCCATGGAATAAGCTCTGAAAGTTTCCTCGGAATTTTTCATTTTCAGATCCCAGAGTTTAAATTTATCCCATTCATCGCGGAATTGAGGCTCAACGACCATGTCTTTAAAATCGACCTCTATCTTGGGTACATCGATCTGAATATATCCTCCTGAATTGAAATGTAATTCTTCTCCCGGGGGAAGCTGAACAACAAATTCCTTAATAAAGGTTGCAACATTTTTGTTGGATATAACTGTGCATTCCCATTTTTTGATACCTAAAACTTCTTCAGGGATCCTGATCTTCATATCCTCACGGATCTTTACCTGGCAACCAAGCCTCCACTGATTTTGCTGCTCTTTACGGGTAAAAAAACTTGTTTCTGTAGGCAGAATACTTCCTCCGCCTTCCAGAACCTGGCACTTACACATACCACATGTGCCTCCTCCACCGCAGGCAGATGGCAGGAATATCTTCTCATTGGATAATGTAGCCAGAATTGTTCCTCCCGGAGAAACGGTATACTCCTTTTCTTCATTGACTGTCAGTTTAACTTCACCCTGAGGGCTAAGTTTTGCTTTCGCATACAAAAGCATACTAACAAGTGCCAGTATCACAAGTAAGAATACTGTGATGCTGATGAGAATTATTGTTGATTGTGCTGCCAGAAGTGTCATTGTATATAAATTTTTCTACAGTAAAACTTATAATTTTATTCCCATAAACGCCATAAAACCTATTGCCATTAATCCCGTGGTAATAAAAGTAATACCGAGTCCCCTTAATGGAGCGGGTACATTTGAATAAGTAATTTTTTCCCGGATTGCAGCAATACCCACAATTGCGAGAAACCAGCCAACACCGGAACCAAGACCGAATGATGTAGCTTCTGCAATACTTGAGTATTCCCTTTCCTGCATAAATAAAGAACCTCCAAGAATAGCGCAATTAACAGCGATAAGTGGAAGGAAAATGCCGAGGGAAGAATAAAGTGAAGGGCTGAACTTTTCAATGACCATTTCAACAAGTTGCACCATGGATGCGATAACTGCGATAAACATAATAAAACTGAGAAAGCTCAGGTTTACATCAGCCAGCTCGGGACTTAGCCAGGCTAGCGCACCTTCTTTTAAAACGTATGACTCAAGAAGATAGTTTATCGGAACC
>JBGSYX010000179.1:0-12341 GCA_041750735.1 Cyclobacteriaceae bacterium | reverse complement strand
TTCATGATATGCTCAGTTAAAATGTTCAAATAAATAGCGGGCACTTTCGCGTACCCATTCATGTTCTTTTGTGATGGTGGATTCAATATCTGCCTCCGGTGCAGGCCATAACTCCAGAATCATTGAATGGCACCTGCCAATCGTTTCAAGCATGTTCACTACGTTACGTATGGGTAAGATTCCCTGGCCGGCTGGTGTTCCACTAATGTCAAAGCCCATCATATGGGGCTTTCGCTTTATGGTATAATCTTTAAGGTGAAAGTTGATCGTAACCGGACTTAGTATTTCAAATACCGTCTCGAATCCTTCGTCAGCGCCAATGGAATTGACAGAGTCGAGACAAATGCCAACTAAAGGCGACTTGGCCCGATCGATGATTTCCCGGAATTCACGCGCCTTGAACCTGTCATGATTTTCTATTGCTAAGCGAATATTAGATTGCTCCAGCAATGGAATTATTTGTCTCAGCATTGTATGGACTTCGGGCAACTTTGGCTCATAACCCTTCTGATCAATGACAATACGGAGCAGATGTGCGCCAAGTATCCCTGCTATCCGAATGTGGTTTCTCACATTTTCCAGTGTAAGCCCACGAGTTCCAATCTCCAAACTGATGCCGCGATGCAGCGCTTGTTTTTTTATTTCCAATAGCTCGGTTTCAGATAAATGCTCCAGAGGAAGATTATCAGCAATCTGGACAAGTTCGAACCCAAGGTTGGAAGCAAACTGCAAAAAGCCCATGATATCCATCGGGTTTTCCGGCACGCGGCCCGGCACTCCGATAGACCAGGCCAGGGCATATGTTCCTAAACCGATTTTCATTATACCAAATCTAGTTTTATAGTCTTTGAATTTTCATTCTCTTCTACCGCTTCCACTTTCGATACACCAACTAATTCCCAAATTCCTTCAGATCGATGATCTTTCCGCTTTCCGCTGATTCATAAGCCGCCCAGACCATCTTCACAGTTTGGAAATTATCGTCACCCGTGGTTTCTGCTTTACCGAAACCACGCATATCATCAAGGATATTTTTATTGATCGAAATACCGCTTTCATGATTCACGATATAATCTGGATCTGCCCAGGGATAAGTTGGGAAATTGACAACCTCGGATGTAGTACCCTGGCGTGTGGTCGTCCGGATTTCAAATCCCGGGCCCAGGTATGCAGAACCCTTGTCCCCTTCTGCCAGGATAAAAACCGTGGTAAAGGCATCGTGCTCAGGAACAGATGAATAGGAAAGCTCCGCAAATACTGGCATGCCATTTTCCATCTGCATCATTACAGCGGCAACGTCCTCACCTTTTATTTTGGGATTGACGGTAAGCGCCTGACACCACAATTGTTTACATTCTCCAAACATAAACCTCGCCACATCCAGGATATGCGAACCCATATCCGTAAGGATAAACTTATCGAGCTCGGCAAGAAACGGCTGATTGTCGAAAACCGGGAAGCCAGAGTTAAAGGACAATCTCGCTTTGAATGGTTTTCCTATAATACCGCTGTCAAGAATCTCCTTGAAACGGCGTAAGGGCTTTTCCCATCGGTAGTTTTCATGGATGTAAAATTTTACACCGGCATCCCTGCACAATTGCACCATTTTTTTCGCTGTAGCGAAATCAGGCCCCATGGGTTTTTGACAGATTATATGCTTAATCCCATGATCAACGGCCATTTTTACAAATTTGTAATGTGTATCCACATCCGTGATGATATCCACAAAGTCGAGCTGCTCCTTGCGGAATAGTTCCTCCGGATCGTCGTAAGTGCGTGGGACATTGAAGCGTTTGGCCAGCGTATCAGCCTTGGCCTTGGTACGATTGTAAAGCGCCACGCATTCGACACCTTTCAGTTCCTGCCAGGCACCGAGCTGAAACTGCGACCAGAAGCCGGTTCCGAAAATGGCAAATTTCAGTTTTTTCATAGACTTAAATAGTTTCTCTGGGTATTCCTAAAAAGCAATTCATCGAACAGGATGTGAATGAAATCTTAAAAGGCTGCGATTGACTTTCGGAGCAATAACACCTTGAATAAAATTCTATAACTTCCTTTCCTGCTCAAAGGCGAAGTCCCGATTTATTAAGCATTTCACATGAATTTAGGGTGAGAATCTGAAATTAATTTGCTTCAAATCGAAAAAATCTACGCAAACCTTTGCGTAAAATGCTAACTTTCAACTGGCCTTAGTTTGGATTAAAGAAACCCGACAGAAGAAGGAAAAACCGGCATTCGTATTAGAATTTTTTCATTTAATGAAGAAAAAACAAGTCACCCTGAAAGACATTGCCGAAATGCTGCACGTGAATATTTCCACGGTGTCAAGGGCGTTGAAAGATTCTCATGAAATTGGCTCCGGAAAGAAAAAAACGATTATTGAGCTGGCAAAAAACCTGGATTACATCCCAAATCCATTGGCTCTGGGGTTGCTGAAAAACAGGTCATTCACAGTCGGCGTTGTCGTGCCGAAAATAGAATATCATTATAACTCATCAGCCATCAGCGGCATGGAGGAAGTCCTGAATCAATATGGCTATAGTGTGATGATTTGCCAAAGTAACGAATCGCACGAACAGGAAAAAATCCATGTGAAGAACCTTGTTGCTACAAGGGTAGATGGCATCATCGCTTCACTTGCAGAATCAACAACGGACATCGCGCATTTTATTTACTCCCAACAAAAAGGAATTCCAGTCATCTTTTTCGACCGGGTACCGGAGTACTCCAATGCTTCCCGGGTAATTGTTGACAATGAGGCTGCTGCTATGACGGCTACGGAACACCTCATCGCTTCGGGCAAAAAACGGATCGCCTATATAGCCGGACCAGAAAATCTACGGATATCGCATATCAGGTACAATGGCTATAAAAAAGCCTTAAAAACCCATGGCCTTCAACCAGACTATAGTTTGCTCATTCATTGTGAATTTAGCCATGAGATGGGCTATCGCGCCTGCAAGCAAATGCTCATGCAAAAGGTGAGTTTTGATGCCATTCTGGCCGTAAATGATAATGCTTGCGCCGGAGTGCTATTAGCGCTTAGAGAGTCCGACATTAAGGTTCCGGAGCAGGTTGCGGTGGTTGGTTTCAATGATGAGCCCTATGATATTTTCTTAAGTCCAACACTCACCACTATCAAGCAGCCGTCATACGAAATTGGAAAAGCTGCAGCGCAAATATTCCTTCAGGAACGTGATTTTGATCTGGAAAATTTCCAGCCTCAAACTCGTGTTCTCGACACCACCCTCATATTGCGGGGCTCAACATCAGAAATAACGACTGTACATTAAAATAGGTAATCAGAGTGAGTCCGCAATAAGTCCCACATCGCTTGTACGGCGTGGGGACTTTTTTTTACAGTCGATAGATTAGCCGGTCAATTTTTAAAGTACATTTATTCTCACAATTGCCAATTTCACCCATGAAAAAACTGCTCCTTTTCCATCTCATTCTTAGCTTTTCGTTCTTTGCTCTGGCACAGGAAGCTACTACACATTTTACAACGAACCAGGAGCTGCTTCAGGAGTTTCAGGACATGAAATTCGGGATGTTCGTGCATTGGGGTCCAGTGAGTCTGAAAGGCACCGAAATCGGCTGGTCGCGCGGGGACCAGGTGCCTGTGGACGTATATGACAATCTGTATAATGAGTTTAATCCAACAAATTTCAATGCCGACGAATGGCTTCAGATTGCCAAAGACGCCGGCATGAAGTATTTCATCATCACCAGCAGGCATCACGATGGATTCAGCCTATGGCCAACCGAATACTCCGATTATGATATCGCGGCAACGCCCTACAAAAAAGATGTCTTGATGGACATGAAAAAGGCCTGCGAGAGCCATGGTATCGTTTTCGGAACGTATTACTCCATTTGCGATTGGCGGCACCCTCTTTATCCGCTTGGAAGTCCAGGTGGTAAAACGATTAAGAACACGGGGGACATGGAAAAATATCTACCCTATATTCAGGGCCAAACAAGTGAACTTCTACAAAAATATCAATCTAAAATACTATGGTTCGATGGTGAATGGGAAGAACCATGGACTCATGAGATGGGACTGGATTTTTATCAGTATTTAAAAGGCATTGATCCAGACATCCTTATAAACAATCGCGTGGACAAAGGAAGAAAAGGCATGGAAGGTGTAACACTCGAAGGAGATTTTGCCGGAGACTATGCCACACCTGAACAGCGGGTGGGCGCCTACGACGTAGATCACCCATGGGAATCGTGCATCACCATATGCAACCAATGGTCATGGAAACCCAATGACAAGTTAAAAAGCCTTGACGAATGCCTCACCACATTGATTAAAACTGTCGGCGGTGGCGGAAACCTTCTTTTGAATGTCGGCCCGATGCCTGATGGACGGATCGAAACGCGCCAGGCAGAAAGGCTCCGAGAGATCGGGCAGTGGCTCAGTAAAAATGGCGAAGCGATTTATGGCACAAAAGGTGGTCCGTATAAACCAACGGATCAGCTCGCCTCCACGCGAAAAGGTAATATCATTTATCTCCACATATTGAAAAATGCTCCCAGGTCCATCAGAATTCCTTTTCCCTACGATGCCGGGGTCATAAGTTGTTCCTGGATAAACGGTGGAAAAGTTAATTACACTAAATCCGCCAATTCCCTTGTCATTGATTTGCCGGGTAAAAACCAGGATTTACCAGTCGTATTGAAATTGACATTGGACGCTCCCGCTGAAAATCTGGAGTCACTCCAAATAGAGTAGCTGGTGCATCGTTGATTGACCTGGTTATTCCACCGTTTTACCGGTAAATACGCGAACACCTGTTGGCATTGGGTTGCCGGATGCTACTCTACTGCACTCCAAACCCAATTTTAGAAATTGCGGGAGGATTAGTTAATTCTGTGATCGAGTAGTTGCTTTAATGACTATCTAAAAAATTCCACCCATACCAATTGATCTCTATTACCAAGCCATTTTGGAGGTTGCGATTGGGAAAAGCGAACAACGCTCCCCCAAAAACTTGTAGTCTTTGGCCAATGTTATATCCCCCTCCAATTAAGCTTTGAGCCTTTTTATGATTACCCGAAATGAAATCTCCCATGATCAGCCAACGCTTCTTAACTCGATATTCGTAACCAAAAAGAAACCCTGGCCTCAGGTCTGGCAAACCCCCGACAAACACAACGTTTGCTAAGTACACGCCTCCGATCAGATAACCTTGCTTCACAGGTTTCCATTTCATCAATACGTAGTTCATGAAGGCCAATCACTTATTCTCTACACTATTACTTACATTTGCTCCAATTTGAAGGCCTGCATTTATTTGTAAATTATCCCTGATATTCAGTTGTTTTTGAATTGTAAACATCAAAATCGGATAAAGTGGTTTACGGTTGATGTCATCATTATAGGAAAGAAAAGCTCCATCACCGATTCGCAGTGGTAGGTCAACAAAATTTAAGCCCATATCCAAGTTGTGACCAATTAGGTAAACCAAGTGCGATTTTGTTTCCAGTTGATTCACCGCATAGAAGTTTAGCTGATGTAGAAGAATTTTTTATTCTTGGTGATATCCCCGGAAGGAATAGTAAAAAGGTTTTGTTGTGCCAAACAAACAGAGACTAAAATTGAAGCTGCAACAGTGGCCAACAAGCGCTTAAACCATACTGTAAAGTTTAATTTTTGTACATAAAGGGCCTTGGCTATCAAAGAATTAGAAGATTAATCTTTCCTGCCTATTTTCCTTCACCAAAGCCGTATGTTTAAATTAGGTGAAAGCGTTTCATGGTATTTATCATACACCGACGGAGCTATTGGATTCTGACTCATATCCAGCAGTTTTAACTGTCGCATCTTAAGAACTTCATCAGGTATCGTTTGAATATTGTTACCAATGAGAAACAGGTATTCAACTGTCTTTAGATCGCTAATTCCGTTCGGAATTTCTGTCATGCCGTCATTCTCTATGTGCAATTCTTTTAGCTGGGAAATATTGCTTAGTATCTTGAGGTTTTCTTTTAGGTCGAAGTATGTATCGTTATTGATATACAAAACCTTGAGGTTTTTCAACTGAACCATTGTTTCTGGAAGCATGGAAAACTCATTTTCAGAAAGCTCCAAGCTCTCCAATGCCTCCAGCTTACCTATGTCCGCTGGCACGGTACTAATGTGATCACCTGCAAGACTGAGCATGCGTAAGCTGGGCAGATTAGCCAAAAGACTAATAGCGTGTGGCACATCCAACTGTGGATTGTGATCGAGGTAGAGGGATTGTAGTAAAAGGAGGCCGGATATGCCGCTCGGCAATTGTTTGATCTGGTTGTATGAAAGCACCAGATATCGGAGTTGTGTGAGCTTGCCGATTTCCTCTGAGATATCCGAGATGTTAGTCCTGCTCAAATCCAGATATTTAAGGTTAGTGAGCAAGAAAAGTGAATCGGGGAGTACTTGTAAATCCTGCCGACTAAGGTCGAGCCACTCGCATTCTGCCGGATTCTGCAAAGCTTCGCGGAGTGAAACGTTCTTTCCGGGAATAGATTGTGCACATAGAGGAGCATAAAATAAAAACGCGGCTAAAGAAAGAATAAGAGTTTTATGTTTCATATCTGACAAATTGGTTTACGGTAGACTAACATAAACAGACTTATGAAGTTTTAGTTTTCTTTTGGATTTATTAGCAGAGGGGTATTTCCATTGGTAATAATAATCTTTGAATTGGGCGAGGCCGCTAACTCACGAAATGCTTCAATGCTTTGCCACTCAATTATGTTGCGGTTTAGTCCTTCCGAAATTATCTTTTGCGCATCGCGTATGCCCTCGGCCTCAATCATTTTTCGTTGGGCTTCCTGCCTTTCCCGATCCAGCAAAAACTGCATACGTTGTGCATCTTGTTCTGCCTCCAATTTTTCCTCAACGGCTCTGGCCAGCCCTGCCGGCAACTGAATGTTTTTCAACAATACCGCCTCTACAATAATGCCACGCTCCTTAATGAGCATGGACATTTGTTGAGTAATATCTTTTTCAATTACGGCCCGTTGGGCAGAGTGCATATCCTTAGCATAAAAACGAGAGCAAACATCTGCTGCCGCAGAACGAAACACGCTGTTGATCACCACATCTTCATAGTTTAGACCAAGCTTTTCTACAATAAAAGGGGCTTGGCTGGGCTCGATCCGGTAAAGAATAGATATGACTGCCGAAACATTCAGACCCTCTTTTGATGGCAAATTGGAAGAAATCTCCATATTCATAGTACGGATCGGTAGCCGGATGATCCGTGTTGTAAAGGGGTTAAAGCCTACGGCACCAGGCTCGATAGTATTTGGGTTGATTTTTCCCAATTTGCGTTTCATGCCAATTTCACCTTGACGAACAATAGCGCAACTACTGAAACATAAGGTAATTGCAAATAATAGAATTAAAGCAGGGTATCTCATATATATAGTTATTTATTGAGGCAATGATACCGCGGCCTACTCTCATTTTGTCGGAGTAGATTTTTTAAATAAAAAAAACAGCACAACGCTTAATGAACCTCATATTATAGAACCATCAAAACCTTGTCAGCAGGAATTTAATTCAGGAACATGATAAAAAAATTGTGCTTTAAAGATAAACAAAACAAGTGTCTTCCGGTTAATAGTAATAATCCGCATTTTGAAAGTAATACTATTATGTATAGATATATTACAATCTTTTTAGCCATAATACTCTTATTTGCTCCCTGCGAATTTAGTATTTCAGAGCGTAATGCTGAGAGCGAGCGAACAGAGGTTTTGCAAGAGGTATGCCACTATGTCGTTCAACAAAAAATCCGTAAGCGCAGTGAACTTTCTTCAAAGGTGTTGACACACGCTACGGTTCTCATTTTTTTCCCTGTTCATCACCGCTACCCATTCGTTCATTCATTTCAGTTAGATTATCTAAAGTACAGACGGTTGCTTATATAGCAACTTAAGAATTCCCTATCTATTTCTTTTTTCCTGATTTCAGAATTCTAAAAAAATGTACAATGAGCAAGGTATTTTCAAAAATGATAGAAAGGATTCAGCGAATTGATCAGCTGATCCGGATGAAGGCCACTGGCCACCCCAATGATCTGGCCAAGAGGCTTGGCGTATCTCCAAGCACTGTTTACATTTATCTGGATTTGATGAAGAGTGTTTTAGAGGCACCCATTAAATACTGCCAATTGCGACAGTCATATATGTACGATAAAGACGGGAAACTTCTTCTGGGCTTTAAAAATGAAAGAAAAGAATAATAAATAAATGCAGAAGCGGAAGAAGGCATCAAGGTTGAATTAGTGCCCTAAATAATAGATAACCTGTGATGCCTTCTCTGGACTTGATAAACTTTCCTTACAGGAAAGTGACTTTACCTGTCTCCATATCATAGACCGCTCCAATTATATGTATTTCCGAATTATCTTTCATGTCTTTCAGGATAGGGCTCCTTTGCTCAATCTGGTTTATTGTATTTTTCACATTGCTTTCACAAACCAAGTGTACAAATTCAGCGTTGGCTACAGACCGGTCTCCGGCATATTCGGTCATATCAACAGCAGGCTTAATCTTGCTTAGCATTGGAGTAATATTTCCCAGTTTCACATCATCGATGGCTGCCTTTACTGCTCCGCAATATTCGTGACCCAATACCAATACAAGTTTAGCCCCCGAAACCTTGCAGGCAAATTCCATGCTCCCAAGTATATCTTCATTGACAAAGTTGCCTGCGACCCTGGCAACAAATACATCCCCTATTCCCCGATCAAATACATCTTCTACAGGCACTCTGCTATCCACACAAGACAAAACAATGGCCTTAGGGAACTGGGCCTTTGCGCTTTGCCTCACTTGTGCAGAGTGGTCCCTGGCGGTCAGATCATTGTTTACAAAACGCTGATTCCCTTCTTTGAAGAGGGAAACTACCTGGTCGGGGGTCATTGCGGCCTGCTCATCTGCGGTAAGTACTTTTTCTACCAACGGCTTCAGCGGTGGGGCTTCGGACGCAATAGCGTTTGCCTCACCAGCATTATTACTTTGGTTCTGACAGGCGATCATAATAGAGACGGCACCTGCATAAAGAATTGTTTGAATACTTGTTTTCATTTTTATATGTTTATAAATGTTATAAAATTTATTTGATCCCTACTGCGATTTGGCAAGAACTGGTTCATGTAACCCAACTCAAGCTTGACGTGGCTGTTAAACCTAAATCCAAGGCCTCCATAAAGCCTGTTTCTGTCAAATACATCCCCTTCTGCATTAAGAAAAATCTCATTGTACATCGAAAAGTATAAGGTATTGTCCAACATACTTTTTTGATTGAGGGGAATATTAATAGATAAGAAATATCGGAAGCGCAAACTAAAATCTTGCTCAAAAAAGCGCTGTTCAATACGGTATCTATGTTGCAAAAATACACGATCAAAATTTTGGCGTGTGATGAATTGTTGGTAAAGCCGATGTTCGTTAGTTCTGAACTTGTATTCCGAATTGGGAATGTAGTTTCGACTATGTATGTACGCGTAACCAAGAAGGAGATTATTGTTGTTATCTTCCAGGTTATAACCCAAGCCAGTCCTGAGAAGTAATTGTTCCAGATCACCTATGGCATTGTAGTTGCGATATTGTGCCTCATGATGCCAATTCCATTGTTTATTTATTTTTTTGTCGCCGAAGTATATCAACCAATTGCCCAACGAGCTGTCTTGCCCGAATAGTTTTATTGAAATGAATAATAAAAACAATAATAATAAGTGCTTCGTCATCTGTTTCGATGGTTTACCAAAAGCTAATAACCCCTCTTTTACGCTAAAAATCCTATTATAACTTCGAATAAATGGCTGGACTTCCTGCTACACTATGCTGATTATTAATCCTGCCTATTCTGTCAGCGGTTTTCCCTGTGAACCCAAATCTTTCACACACCCATGATCTGAATTTCAGGCAGTCAAGTTCAGTGAGGTTCCTTGCACTTTTCTTATATTCCTTCCAAAAGAGGCGTTTATCGAAACTCACCTTCTCAAGAATAAGCTTGCTGTATGCCAAATAGTCATTCATCCGCTTTTATTTAATTGATAAATACTTGTTTTTTTAGTGGAACCTCACTCTTACTGTTTGGGGAAGATCTTCGCGATACCTATGCAGCAAATAGCTGGGAATTTCATTATCGCTGATGTCTAAGTACTTTAAATTCTTAAGTTGCGTGATTACCTGAGGGATGTCCTTTAGCTTATTCTTACTAAGATAAAGGTACTCAAGGTTCTTAAGTTCAACTATCGTAGCAGGGATTTCCGCAATACCATCCCCTTCCAGGTGCAACTCAATCAAATTGGGGAGCTTGCTCAGTACATCAATGTTCTTCTGAAGATCAAATTTTGTGTCGTTGTTTATGTATAATACCTTAAGGTTTTTAAGTAATGAAAACTCCTGTGGCAATTCTTCTACCTGACTATCAATCAACTCCAGAAACTCCAGAGGCTCCAACGACCCAATAGCAGATGGAAGAAAACTAATAGTGCTACCACTGATCTCCAACATCGAAAGTAACGGTAGTTTAGAGAGTATAATGAAATCCCCTTCGAAGTTCATTGGTGTATCGTACTGCAAATACAAATTTCGCAACGCAGTTAACTTTGAGAAACTTTCCGGAAGTGATGATAGTCTGTTTCCGGAAAGATCCAGATAGAAGAGGTTAGCGAAGTTACCCATATCAGGCAAAGTAACAATTCGATTATTGGCGAGTTCCAAGTATTTCAAGTTTGAAAAATTAGAGATCAGAGTTGGAAATTCCTTTAATCCCTTTGCATTAAAGATCAGTACTTCCACCGCTTTCGGATCTTGCATAGCCTGATCTAAATCCGTAAAAGTTTTTAGGTTGCTTTGACCTAATACAGAAAAAGCATAAAAGGAAAAAACAAAGGCAAAAAAGATCATTTTCATTGTATTTGTGTTTAGTGTTGAAGAGAGTCAGTAGAGAGTCAGTTTGGAATTATGGAACAACAATAATGTGTTTGACTCTGATTTTATCGGAGTAGCCTTTTATTATAAAAAAACCTTATTAGGAGTAAACTACCATATTACTCTTTACTAAAGAGCAGATGCACAAATACATCTCAAAAAGTAGATTGTTTTTAAGAGCAATCGGGCAATAGCACAGCTAAAATGGAGAGTCGATCCTCAGAAGAAAGGGTGGGTATGTAATCCTAAGGGTCTCGCCAACGGAAAAGATCCTTTAGCATCACTTGTTGAAAAATGTTTAAATAATTCATCCGCCAACTATTTCCATTTGGTACAAGTTTGATGGGCTATAATTCTTCAGGTGGAAAATTTGATTAACTGACATGAAAAACCCGGAGGTGCAGAAAAACATATTTATTAGGCTTTCTCATTCTGCTGTCTTCCCGGTAAGGACACGCACTCCCAAAGGCATAGGATTGCCGGATGCCCTTCGAAAAGCGACTACCTGGCCTGTATGATAAACTGCATCCTCCATCGGACCATTGAGCATATTCCAAAAAGGAAATTCCGACCGATTGTCTCCGCGCTGAAAAATAACCTTATAGTTCTCCATTGATCCAGGCCCCGCTGCCTTCAGTATTTCACTGGCTTTTTTTATATTTTCGAGGGTTCGCTTACGCAATTCGGCAAATGCCAGCGAATCCGACGATGGTGTATTGGCGATATTTTGTACACTATTGACAATCGTTTTTGAAAGTCCGTAAATGTGTTCTACTGTTTGAAGGGTGGTGCGTCCATCCTCACTGGGTTTGTAGGATAAATCATCCTCACGCAATCCTTCTGTTGCCCAGTAATAACGATATCCGAGTCCGTCGACCATTCGCGCAGCAACAGTTTCAGGAGTGTAGGAAGCCGGGTATTCAGGTATTTCACGAAAAGGTAACACTTGCCCAGATTGGTCTTGTGCGCTGGTCTGAAGGTTCATAATCAATGAGCTTAGTACGATTACAAATAATGTTTTCATATTTTAAATGTTGTTGGTCTTATTCATAATTAAGTGGTAATCAAGCTCTATTCAGAAAGTTCAGTAATCGGCGTTAGCTCAAGTTTCCTGAATTCCACCTCAGAGCCTTCGGCCTGTACAGCAATTTGGCCTTCGCTGGCTGTGCAATCATAGCCATAGTTTACCAGGTCACCATTCACCCAGACTTTAATTTCCCGCTCCAGGCATTCGATCACCATGGTATTCCACTGACCTTTTTTCTTTTCAGAGTTGTCCGTCAGGTTCTTAATCCGCCTTTCTTTACCTTCCACTATTCCCCAGTTTTCTTTCGGGCCGCGGCGCTTTTCCATATCAGGTACGGTGATATCCTCCACAATACACCAGAAATCTCCGG
>JBGSYX010000178.1:0-16262 GCA_041750735.1 Cyclobacteriaceae bacterium | reverse complement strand
AGTATGCATTTTCACAAACAGTCAGTAAGTTTATAAATCGACTCTTATCCATATGATTAGAAAAATCGTCTTGATTTGGCTCACGCTGTTGCCTGGCTCTTTAGCGCATGGGCAAAGCAAGCAGAGCATTGATTCCATCATCAGTAAGATGACTCACGTTGATATGATAAGGCAACTACTCGTTGTTGATGACGCTGGGGAATTGGCAGATTCAATCGGCGGTATAGTGGTTACAGCACCGGTTTTAAATGGAGAAAAGCGGTTTGAAAATTCATTAAAATTCCATGGTTTCGCTCCATTAGTATTTACAGAGTATAATGCTGAAATACTGCAAGCTACTGATGAAATGGCTCGGGGATTTTTAAATGTGGAATTGCTGTCGGCGGTCAATGAGCCGCATCTGCTTTATGAATCGGGCAAATATATCGGGCAGGAATATAGGGACGTAGGTGTGCACGGATTTTTGGAAGTTGCCGAACTTTTTCCTGAAGATTCATGGAGAAACAGCGAATTTTTGAAGGGACTGGAAGACTCAGGCCTGGTTCCAACTGATTCCATTCAATTGATATCGGCAGAGGACTTTAAACCGGAACTAAGAGATTTATCCGGCAAAACGATCATGATCCGGATTGATCCAAGTGCCATCCAACCTTTTATTGATCGATACGAAATTTTCCTCCGTGAGAATCCTTCAGCCGAAAGCATTCTTACCGCTCTTTGCCGAAAGGTTCTGGCTGTTAAGTTGAAATATCAGTCTGACGATACCGCCCCACAACGCAAACAAATTGACCCCGAACTGCTCTCCAATGAAATAGCCCGCGCGGCGATAACCTTGCTGGCGAACGAACCAAAAATGATTCCTGTCGCGACATTGGAAAATAAGAAGATAGCCATCGTTTCAGTATGTACATCTTCTGATGGAGAATTCGCAGAATTTGTGGCTAATTATACGCCTGCCGAACATTTTAAAATAGACGCTAATTCCTCCATTGGCGAATTTTCGCGATTGTGGTCCAGCCTGGCGAATTACGATCTAATCATAGAGGCCGTTTATGGTGAAGAATTGGAAACATCCGAATCGAATGGAAATTTTGCCATTTTTCAGCGCTGGCTCAACGCATCAGGCAGATGCATCACGGCGTGGATTGGTGAACCGGGTAAATTAAGGGATCAAGAATCTGTCCTTGAAGCGCCTTGTCTCCTGGCTTCGTGGCACATACCGCATTCCGGCCAATTGATACCGCAGGTAATTTTTGGAGGAATGGGAGAGGAAGGCGTTTCACCTGTTTCATTAAATGAGTCTTATAATAAGGGATTCGGAATTTCCCAGGAGGGAATTGGCAGACTTGGATATAACCTGCCCGAATTGCTGAATCTCGACAGTAAGACCTTACTTAAAATTGATTCATTGACCACGTTTGCAATCCGACAAGGTGCAATACCCGGATGCCAGGTATTGGTGGCGAAAGACGGACAGGTTATTTATCAGAAATCATTTGGTTACCATACCTACGACAGCCTCCGTCAGGTGAAAAATACAGACCTGTACGACATGGCTTCGATTACAAAAGTCTCAGCCGCCCTACCTGCGTTGATGCTTTTGTACGACCAGGGAAAATTCAACCCCGATGCCACGTTGAGTACTTATCTGCCTTATTTTAAAAGTAGCAATAAAAGCGATCTGACCTTTCGCGAACTGCTGACTCATCAAGCCGGACTTACCGCGTGGATTCCGTTTTGGCAGTCCGAATTGAAGAAGAATGGAAAGTTTAGAAAACGAGCCATAAGTAGCAGAGAGTCAAAGAAATATAGCTATGAACTTGCTAATGGGCTTTACCTGAAAAACAACTTCCAAAAACGCATTTATAAGGTAATCAAATCATCGCCTCTCGGTGAGAAAAAGTACCTGTATTCCGATTTGTCATTCTACCTGTATCCTGAAATCGTGGAAAAGTTGAGCGGGCATAGGTATGAGGATTTCCTGCTGGCTAATTTCTACAAACCACTCGGCGCTGAAACCATGACCTACAATCCGCAGGTTAAATACCGACTCGACCGGATCATACCGACTGAATATGATTCATTGTTCAGGAAGCAGTTGATTCATGGACATGTTCACGATGAAGGGTCGGCATTGATGCGTGGTGTTTCTGGTCATGCAGGTTTGTTCGCCGATGGCAACGACCTGGCTAAACTCTGGCAGATGTACTGCAATTACGGTGAATACGGTGGCCGAAGGTTCATAAGCAAAGCGACAATGCAAGAATTCACCAGGTGCCAGTTTCCCGAAAATGATAATCGCCGCGCATTGGGGTTTGACCGGCCTATGCCCGTTCCGAAGCCCGATGGTAATACAGCAGTTTCAGTAAGTCAGTCCAGCTTTGGGCATACAGGGTTTACCGGTAATTTCGTGTGGGTGGATCCGGAAATCAACCTGGTATATATTTTCCTCTCAAACCGCGTTTATCCCACCCGCAACAACACCAAACTATACGACCTGAATATCCGGACGAATATTCAGGAAGTCATTTATGAGGCAATAAGGAAGGTGGAGGAGAAAGGGCAGTGAGATCATTTCTATCAGGTAGATATAGCGATATCACACATGCAGAGCGACACGTTTCAAGGATTTTCATGTCTCTAAGACGCATATTTATTTTTAGGAATAGATAAAAACTAATTGTATTTTTGTACAATATTATGTACATAATTTAATCGATATGATTACTACAACAATTTCTGATTTTAGAAAAGATATTAAGCGATATCTTGATAGGGTTACAGATAATTTTGAGACTTTGATTATTAATCGGGGTAAGGATAGTGGAGTAGTTGTCATTTCTTTGGATGAATATAATTCCCTTTGTGCTACGCAACATGAGTTATCTTCAAAAACGAATGAGAATCGACTTGATTCCGCAATAAATAAATTAAAGGAAGGGTCTTCTTTTCAAAAGGATTTGATTGAAGAATGAGATACATATTCGTTGACGAATCTTGGGAAGACTATCTCTACTGGCAAAAAACCGATAAAAAGATGGTTAAAAGGATCAATGATTTGCTAAAGGATATTTCACGGAATCCTTTTTCAGGTATTGGTAAACCTGAGCCATTGAAATACAAGTATAGGGGTTTTTGGTCCAGACGAATAGATGATGAACATCGTTTGATTTATATGGTAAAAGACGAAGACATCCTAATTGCAAAATGCAGATTTCATTATGATTAATAAAGCGGATATAAGCAGACTGTCTATCTGCGTATATCGCACGCGAAACATCATCAAACTTTACGACCTGATTATCCAAACCAATATCCAGGAAGTCATTTATGAAGCAATAAGGAAGGGTGGGGAAAACTAACGGTTTTATGGTTTATATTGTGTGCTGATTATGATACTTAACCGTCGATATTAAGTTAAAATAATCCCCAAAACCCCATGCTCATCGTCATAGCGCCGGATTCATTCAAGGAATGTCTTACTTCCACCGAGGTGGCGGAAAGCATTGCGCAGGGGGTCTTACGCGTTGCTCCGGATGCTGAAATATATAAAATTCCCATGGCCGATGGTGGGGAAGGGACCGTGGAAGCGCTTGTCGCAGCGACTGACGGACAGATTCATGAAGTACAAACGCTCGATCCGCTGATGCGTCCGATTACTGCAAAATATGGTGTACTAGGAAATGGCGAAGTGGCGGTCATCGAAATGGCTGCGGCATCCGGTCTGGCTCTGGTCGAACCAGATAATCGGAATCCATTAAAAACATCGACCTATGGCACTGGCCTCATGATAAAGCATGTGCTGGAGCAGGGCTTTAAAAGAATAATTCTCGGCATTGGCGGCAGTGCCACAAACGATGGCGGTGCCGGTATGGCCCAGGCATTGGGATTCAGACTATTTGATGGCAAAGAGATTGAAATCTGTCAGGGAGGAGAGAATCTTGCGAGCCTTGCTGGAATCGATAGTTCTCATGTAAATCCGAGACTTTTTGAACTCCTGATCTCCGTCGCTTGTGATGTAACAAATCCTCTGTGCGGACCCAATGGAGCTTCGGCGGTTTACGGTCCTCAAAAAGGAGCAAATAACCAGATGGTGGCGCAGTTGGACTCAGGTCTTCTCCATTTCGCTGAAATAATTAAAAAGGACCTTGACAGAGATGTCGCTGATATTCCGGGAGCCGGTGCTGCCGGAGGCCTTGGTGCCGGGTTACTTGCATTCACCAATGCCACGCTAACTCCCGGATTTCAAATTATTAGTGCATTGACGAACCTGGAGAAGATAATATCGAACAGCGACCTTGTCTTTACCGCTGAAGGCAAGATTGATCATCAGACACAATTTGGTAAAACCCCTGCAGGGATAGCAAGACTTGCACAGAAATACAATAAGCCTGTGATTGCACTGGCCGGGATAGTCGGTGCGGGAACGGATGATCTGCATGAGTTGGGCATTACGGCAATTTTCTCCATTGCTAATGGCCCGATTTCCTTGGAAGAATCGATGGCGAATGCAGCCTCATTGCTGGTAAGAAAAGCTGAGCAGGTGATGCGACTGTATATAATGAGGAGAGGTTCTTAAAAACACTCAGCCAACACACCGTAATCAAAATGATTTTTTAGAAATATTAAAACAGATCAATGAACATAGAAGAATTTCTTCAATCCCTGGATGAGCGGATTATACAGTTTGGTGATATCAAGAATGATATTCCACAGGTAAAACTAAAAGCCGGTGACCTTGATCTGATTTATGAGCAGGGAAACTTACGGCGTATTTCCCTCGGTTCAGAGGAAGTCGTGCGAATGATCTATTCTGCCGTTCGGGGAATAGGATGGCTCACTGCACCTGGGAAAATCCACCATGAAAAAATCGAAGCGGGTGCCGATTCATTTCAAATCAGCTATACCTGCAGGTACCAGCTCAATGAGATTGATTTTGAGGCAAAATATGTGATTGAAGGAAATAGCGACAGCACCATCAGTTTTGAAATGGAGGGCAAAGCGCTTACTTCGTTTTTAAAAAACAGACTGGGATTTTGTGTACTCCACCCGATTGCTTGCATTTCCGGAACGCCATGTCAAATAACTCACAGCGACGGCAGCAATGAAGTACTTCCTTTTCCTAAACTGATAAATCCCCATGCTCCATTCAAGGACATCACGGCCATGAAGTGGCAGGGCAACGGCGTTTACGACGCGGAATTGATTTTCACAGGAGATATTTTCGAAACCGAAGATCAACGCAACTGGACAGATACATCCTACAAGACGTTTTGTACACCTCTTTCATTGCCTAAACCTGTCCAGGTGGTGAAGGGCGACACAATAAATCAAAAAGTTGTACTCAAGGTTAAACAGTTCAAACCTTCTGAAAAAGGCAAGGAAAATCTTTCCATAACTGTATTATCCGATCAGGTATACAGCTTCCCGAAACTGGGTATTGGCCGATCTACACGCCAGGAACCCATCGGTGATGACGAGATGGCTTTTATGGGAAAATTACGCTTTTCCCATTACCGGGTCGATCTGTATCTTTTCCAAAAGAATTGGCTCAGAATCGCCAATGAAGCATTTGTGGAGGCGGACATGATGAATTATAAGCTGGAGCTTGGGCTCTTTTTTGACGATGACTTCCAGGCACAGTTCGATGTTTTTTGCCGGTGGGCAGAGGAGCGCGTGCAGCAAATAAGCCATATAGCCATATTTCATAAAACTGCGAAAGTTACCCCAGCTGAACTGCTGAATGGTGTGTTGTCCAAACTGAAACAAACTTTATCGGGAGTGGAAATCGGGGCTGGTACAAATGCCAATTTTGTCCAGTTGAACAGAAATCCTCCGGTATCCAATGACCTTGACTTCCTCACATTTGCCATTCATCCACAAGAGCACGCCGTCGACAATACCACCATCATCGAAAACGCAGAGGCACAGCGTTATGCCGGTGAAAGCGGAAAAGTGCTTGCAGGAGACCGCGATATTAGAATTTCGCCGATAACCATCCAGCGCCGTTTCAATGCCAATGTGGAGAACTTTGAATCACCTTCAGAAAGCGCAGAATGTCCATGGCAGGTAGATAATCGCATGATGTCGCTATTCGGAGCGTTATGGACTGTGGCCAGCTTTAAAAACCTCTCAGAGTCCGCAGTCACAAGTGTCACTTACTTTGAAACAGTCGGGGAGCGCGGCATCATGCAGGGCGAATTACCGACTGCCTGGCCCGATACTTTTAAGTCATTCCCGGGTATGGTGTTTCCGGTGTTTTTCCTTTTCAGGTTTCTGCTCGGAAGGCAGGACTTCAAAGTCATACGGAGTACCGTTTCCGATAATAATACCATCGAGTCGTTGGTTTTACAAAAAGGCAAAAAGCAGGAAATCATCATCGCCAATTTTTCCAAAAATGAAATTAAAGTTCAGTTGAATGGTGTTGTTGGTCATGGAGCGATCAAAACTCTGAACACCACAAATTTCCGGCAGGCTGTCGTGGACCCTGAATGGTTAAATAAAGTGCCAGGTACCAGTATTCATTTGGAAAGACAAATTCGTCTCGCACCGGTTTCGCTCAGTTTTATTACCCTGATCTGAACTGAAGGACTGAAATCCAGTCTTTTGTCCAGTGGGGATTATTTGCAACATTTTGCTGGTTTTGATATCGAAAACCTGACCTAATTGCAATATTTGTTTGTACATTGTCATCCTAATTGCGGTATATCCTTTCACTCAAAATCATATAATTCATGAAAAATACAACAAGGCGGGATTTCATTAAAACCAGTGGTGCAGCTGCATTGGGGACCTCACTGGCTATGAATTTGGTTATTCCCGTAAACTCATTTGCCATGAACAGCGACACACTCAAGGTTGGCCTTATCGGCGCTGGCGGAAGAGGAACCGGCGCTGCTGCGCAAGCTCTCAACGCTGACAAAAATGTGGTACTCACTCATCTCACTGATATTTTTGAGGACCGCGTAGAGCAATCCATCAGTAACCTCAAAAAGGAGTTTGGTGATAGGGTTAAGGTAGATAAGTCAACAGCTTATGTTGGTTTCGACGGAGCACAAAAGATTATGGAGTCTGATGTTGATGTTGTCATACTTACCACACCGCCTTGTTACAGGCCAAAGCACCTTGAAATGGCCATCGATGCTGGAAAACATGTTTTCTGTGAAAAGCCCATGGCTGTGGATGCACCCGGCGTAAGGCGCATAATTGAGGCTGCGAAAAAGGCCAAAGAAAAAAATCTCTCCCTCATGTCTGGTTTTTGTTGGAGATATCACATTCCTAAGCGCGAGACCTTCCAGCGCGTGTTGGATGGCGCTATTGGCGATGTTCACACGGTTTACAACACATATAATACTGGCGCTCTCTGGCTTCGCGATGTTCAGCCTGAATGGTCGGATATGAAGAAAAAACTCCGCAACTGGTTGTATTACAATTATCTGTCCGGCGATCATATCGTAGAACAAGCCATCCATAGCATCGACATGATGTCGTGGGCTATGGGCGATGTGAAACCACTCAGCGCTACCGGCACCGGCGGCCGGCAAAGCAGGATACAACCTGAATATGGAAATATCTACGACCATTTTGCCATCGTCTATGAATATGAAAACGGAGTAAAAGGCTACCATTTCAGCCGTCAGCAAAAAGACTGTTCCAATAGCTACGCAGTTGACATCATGGGCAGCAAAGGGCGTTGCCTGGTGGATTGTATCCGCGACAGGCACACGATAACCGGCCCCGAGAATTGGCGATACCAGGGAGAAGATAACGACATGTACCAGCAGGAGCACGATGACCTTTTTGCTGCCATTAGAAGCGGAAACCCGGTTAATGACGGCGAACGAATGGCCCAAAGCACCATGCTCGGCATCATGGCCAGGATGGTAGCCTACACAGGACAGACCCTCACGTATGAGCAGGCTCTGAATTCAACGGAAATTTTAGCACCGGATGATATTAACGACAACACAGTGCTTCAAGATCCGCCAGTTGCCCAACCAGGAATTACAAAATTTATATAATTTAACCATGGACCGAAATCAATTTTTAAAGCTCAGCGCTGGCGCAGCCGCCGGTGCGTTTGTTATGCCCTTCGCTGCCAACGCACGTACAACAGATTCGAAACTCACCATCAAAAAGAGTTTGAAGTTTGGGATGGTGGAAGAAAAGCTATCCGTGCTCGATAAATTCAAACTCCTGAAAGATATTGGCTTTCATGGTGTAGAACTGGATAGCCCAAACGATTTGACTATGAAGGAAATATTGGAAGCAAGGGATAAAACCGGCCTTCTTATTCCCGGAACGGTCAACTCGGTTCATTGGAAGTCGCCGATCTCCGATCCCGATCCGAAAGTGCGTGCCATCTGCACGGAGTCAATGAAGTCGGCCCTGCGCGATACCAAAGCCTATGGAGGAAATACAGTATTGCTCGTAAATGGTGTCGTGAATGAAAAAGTGAGCTATGATGAAGCCTGGACCCGATCGCTCGAAGAAATCAGAAAGATGATTCCGGTGGCAGAAGAAACAGGGGTAAAAATCGCCATCGAAAATGTCTGGAACAATTTCCTGATCAGCCCCATGGAAGCTGCACGCTATGTCGACGAGTTAAATAGCGAGATGGTGGGATGGTACTTTGATATTGGAAATATTCTGCGGTACGGTTGGCCGGAGCATTGGATCAAAATACTTGGAAAGCGCATCCTGAAATTGGATATGAAGGAGTTCAGCCGCAAAAAGATGAATGATGAAGGACTCTGGAAAGGGTTTGATGTAGAAATAGGCGATGGCGACAATAACTGGCCGGTGGTTATGGATGCACTCAGGGCAATCAATTATTCCGGTGGATGGATTTCTGCCGAAGTAGACGGTGGCGACAGAAAACGCCTTCAGGAAATCTCCGACAGGATGGATAAAGTGTTGAAGTAGTTGTAAGGCATAAGGCACAAGGCATAAGTAATAGTCATTTGATAGTGTTGGCATTTTTTACTTAATACTTTGTACTTGAACCCAGAACCTAACCCATAATTTCATAATTCATAATTCATAATTGTGTAAACCATGCTCGATTTAGGATTCGTCAGCGCTATCCTGGCTGAAAAGACCTTTGAAGAAGTAATCGATTTCGCATCTGAAAACAGGTTCAAATGTGTGGAAATCATGTGCTGGCCGGTTGGCAAAGCCGAGCGGCGCTATGCCGGTGTCACGCATATCGATGTGGATACCCTTGATGACCAGAAGATTAAGTATATCCATAATTACCTAAAATCCAAAAACATCTACATCTCCGGACTGGGATATTACCCAAATCCGCTTGATCCGGACAATGAGCAGTCAAAGATGTATTTTAGCCATATCAAAAAGGTGATCGATGCCGCTGCCCGCCTGGATATTCCGGTGGTGAATACCTTTATCGGCCGCGATCCGGCTAAAAACATAGCGTATAACCTTGGGATATTTGCAGAAAAATGGCCGGAAATTGTAAACTATGCCGCAGGGAAAAATATCAAAATAGGAATTGAAAACTGCCCCATGTTTTTCACCAATGACGAATGGCCGGGAGGTAAAAACCTGGCAACAACTCCGGCGATATGGGACAAAATGTTTGAGATTATCCCAAACGCTAATTTCGGATTGAACTACGATCCGTCGCATATGATCTGGCAGCACATGGATGAAGTGAAACCGATCTACAACTATCGCGATCGGTTGCATCATATTCACCTGAAAGACGCGAAAGTCTACAAGGAAAAGCTGGATAGAGTTGGCATCATGGCCAATCCATTGGAATACCATTCTCCAAAATTGCCGGGATACGGTGATGTGCGCTGGGGACAATTTTTCTCCGCACTTACCGAGGTCGGCTATCGCGGTCCGGTGTGTATTGAGGTAGAGGACAAGTCATTCGAAAAGTCAGAAGCGGACCGGAAAACGGCCATACTCACCAGCCGGAATTTTCTAAGCCAGTTTTTGGTGGTTTAGTTCTTGTTTCCCTTATCACCCTTCTCCTTATCCTGCCCACTCTAATGCTCCGATCATATCATATTCTGCGAATGGACTGCCTAAACAAGCGAATGAAAGCGCATATTTTGAGCATGAAGCCCGAAAAACAGAGAATATGTCTTGAAATAAAGAGTAAATGACAGGAAATACTGAGCATGAAGTCCGATATTTTAAGCATGTGCTGAAAACGAGGCGTAGGAACGGTGATATTTTGCGAATGGAAAGGTAAATATTGCGAATGAAGAGATTGAGTATTCCTCCGCTTCTCTGGTTATCTAACTTGTCCAAAATTTGGAGATTTGCCCTTTATGCCATAGCTTAGTTTCCAAAGGTATCTGGCCACATTTTTTTCAATGAGCCTAGACCAAAACCTGGAAAGTAAGTCGTCAGATACGTTGTAAATATGCTCAAGGTGCATGGGGACTCGTTAGCACCAATGGTAAAAAAATGACTACAGACATGAGCTTAGAAATAGAGGCAAAAGTGATTGAGCGATTTGTCCTAAAGCCAAAACGAGAAAGATATTTGACTTTTATTAAGAGTGACAAAACTCGAAATAAATTCACTAAGGAGTTGGCTCATTTTCGAGACTTACGACAAGAGCAATTTGAAGAAGTAAAGAGTGACGAAAGAAAAATAATTAAAGACAGGATTAAAAGCTTAGGAAACATTAAAGACTGTTACTTAATATCAGAGAGTTCCAAACATGACAAAAAAAGAGTTGACCTTGAATCTGCATTAAATGAGATAATTGGCTATGGAATGGGGACTCTTATTGTTTTTGGGGACGCAGAAATAGTTTTTTATGAAGGAGAAGGGCCAAGTGATAGATGGATAAGTAAACCGATTAAAAAATAGAATATTTTACAGATCAATGATTGGAATTATCAACAGAGTTATAATAGCCGGTGGTGCTAACACACATTATAACCAATAAGGGTTTCAGTGTTATGCGAAGGGCTGTAGCCCGCTTCAACTTTTCGTGGAGCTTGACAGAAAATCGTCCTCAAACCTTTAATGACCATATTGTCAAACTTTAAAGACAAAATTGTTATATACCCATACTATGAGCAAGACACGTAGATCATTCATCAAGCAAAGCACAATAGGCGCTTTTGGATTCACATTACTTCCAACCTTAGGTAAGCTTGCGCCTGCAAGCGATCGTGTGCGCGTCGCGCATATTGGTGTAGGCGGTATGGGAAATAACCATATGAATTGGTTTGCCGCGCTGCCGGAAGTCGAGATTGTCGCATTGTGCGATGTCGATGAACTTCACCTTAATGACACACTCAAAAAATTGGGACAGATAAAACCCGGCAATAAGGCTGAAGGATTCAGGGATTTCAGAAAGGTACTGGAACGAAAAGACATTGACGCCATAAGCTGTGCCACACCGGATCACTGGCATGCGCAGATTGCCGCTTTGGCCTTTCAGGCAGGTAAAGATGTTTATGGAGAAAAACCACTTTCCTTCGATGTGAAGGAGGGTCAGATGATGCTGGAGAATCTCAATAAATATCAGCGTGTATTTCAACTCGGCACACAGATCCATGCTGGAGATAATTATCACCGCGTGGTGGAGATCATTCAATCAGGTGCTATTGGCAAAGTTCATACGGTAAGGCTATGGAAGAACGAGTTTTCGCCGGAGCTCCATGCTACTAAAAATCCGGTTGTGCCTTCTACATTGGATTGGGACATGTGGCTGGGAACAGCGCCTTTTGTTGACTATGAACCTAAGCGATGTCATTATACATATCGGTATTTCCTTGATTATTCAGGAGGTATTTTTGCAGACTTCTGGTGTCACATTGCTGATATTGTCTGGTGGTCGATCAATCCTACCGGGCTGAAAACGGTTTCAGCAACAGGAAAACTACCAAAGGGTATTGGGGATGCACCAAAAATGGTTGATGCCGATTTTGAATTTGAAGACTTGAAAATCTATTGGACCACCAAGCCTCCGGAAGTGCCAGGGGCCAAAAACCGTAGTATAGGTGCATATTTTGAAGGTGAAAAGGGAACCCTGATCTGTGATTACGGAACAAGAGCTATTACCATCAATGGACAAACTGTCGAAGATTTACCTGAAATTCCAAAGTCGATAACCAGGTCACCAGGGCATCAGCAAAACTTCGTTGATTCAGTAAAATCGCGCATTCAACCGGAATCCAACCTCGAATACGCTCGCAAAATGACGCTTCCGATGCACCTGGCCTTGATCTCCTGGCGATTGGGCAGGAAACTTGAGTGGAATGAGAAAGAGGAATTATTCGTCAATGATCCTGAAGCAAATGCGCTGCTGAGCAGGCGCCCGAGAGATAAGTGGAATTTGATATAGTGGAATCAGACGCTTATCTAATAATAACCAAAAAGTAATTATAGTAATTACGGTCCAAGCCAATACGATTTAAGCACCACCTTACCGTCTTCTGTTGCCAGCCGGATGCTTACCTGAGTTCCGCCTTTTGTGCCGTAGGCGCTAAAATCATAAATAGTAAAAGGGCCAGACTTTTCGACGGAAGCCATTATTCCGGTTTCTTTATAATCACCGATTAGAGCATACAGTTCAGGGTTGTTTTTCAGTAATTCAATTCCGTCCATAAAGGTCTTGTCGTTTTTAATACGTATTCCATTGTCGATTACCCATATCATTGAAACGGCTACGCAAAAGCCAAAAAACTCCATAAGGAAATTTCCGAAAATGAACGCCAGAATAGCATCGAATTGCGTAGCATATTTCTTTCGATCGTAAGGACTAACGATTGGCCGCTGAATTCTAAGAAATAACCATAGCGCCATTCCTCCAAAAAAGGCAGCCGGCCCGATCAGAACAAACAGGTTCAGGTAACGAACTCCATTCAAATCAGCTAAAATACCAACAAGGAATGTAAAAAAACCTAACCAGAAAAGTACTTGATATCTGGTTCTTAAGCGATCTTCTTCCGGATGGTCGGGTATATTATTTTTCAACCATACCATTTATAAACATATAAAAAGTTAAAGTGACTACGGTTCTCAGAATGGCATGATAATTTTTAGAATTCATTGCTCCTCTCTGGGTAATATCCAATTCCTAAAGTAGCTCCCGGTGATGGCCCCTAACCCACCTGTAAGACCACCAATGAGTGAAGTGATAAGTAAAAGAAGTGTATTGTTCGGAAGGGAAAAAATTCGGGCCACTCGAGAAGCCAATATTCCATCGTTAGCTGAGTTTGCAATGAAAGCCCAAATGAACCATAACATGGCGACACCTAAAAAGCCGGCCAGGAAGGATGATCCAGGCCTGGTATAAAGGATAAAGGCGATAATAAATGCGGCAACGGCTGCTGACCACCATGGAAAAATGTTCTGCAGAAGGAAGGCAATGGTAGCCGTAAAAATGATTTTCAATAGAACGAGGACTTTATTCATGGCTATTAGTTGATTTTTTGAGTGTAAAGAATTCGATTGCCTCCAGCATCGGGAGAGGTTAAGAACAGCAGATCGAAATATTCGCCGTTGGCCCAGGGTAGAACCATATTATCATAGTATTTGCTCGCTGGATTTCCTGATTGCCCACCGGGGAAGTGTCCCCATGCTTTTACTCCGGCAGGGTCGAGTTCCACAATGATGCGCTGTGAAGGACCGTGGTTTCGGCCGGTGGCATTCACCACATCGCCGCTGTTTCCACCGCATACTATTTGTTGCACACCCAATGGTTTTAACCTTAGCTGATGCTCTATATATGTTGACTTGTAATCTGTCCAGCGAACATTTCCATTAACTTTTTTGAAGGCGTCGACTTCGGCTATCATTTCCCTGAATGATTTTAGCACAATGTCACGGGCAGTTTGTACCCCCTCGGTCGCCTGATGATCAAAAAATAAATTTGCGGGTTGGGTTTTTAACAGATTTATCGTCGAGTAGTCGGTGGGATAGGCAAGTATTACATTTTCCTTTCTTGCAATCTTGATTTCATCCCAGACATTCTGGTAAAACTTACTGTACCAAATGTCAAACATCACGGATTCGTTACTTTCTGCTGTGAAATAATAATCCCACTGACGCAGTGTCTCTATTGTTGCTATTTCTGCTGCACTCAAATTAAAACCATTGAGCATTTCCAGCAAGATGGGTAATGATTCCGCCGCTTTCAAGCTGTAATTATCATAATGAAGCTGCTTCATATCTTCCACTGTAAGGGCGCTGTCTGCTTCCAGTACATCATTGATTCTCCTGTTTCGGTAAGCTTCGAAATTCGTCGCTGTGATATAATAGGGATACGTGGAGTCTGCAGGGTGCTGGTTGGCTGAGGAAACAAAGCCCCGATCGGGATTCTTCCAGAATGCATTGTGATTATTCGGAATGTATGAATCCCAGTTATTTGCGGAAGTGGAACCATCCTTAATAAATTTTCCTTCTTCAAATCCATTGTAAGGATATTTCCCCTGAACCTTGTGCGCTATATCGCCTTGTACTGATGCAAAAACTACATTTTGGGCCGGTGATGTAAAATGGTTTAGAGCCTGCATATAATCATTGAAATTACGTGCCCTGTTCATGAGATAAAACATATTCAATCCTCCCGATGGATCATGGTCAATCCAACGATATGCATACCCGTTTTTCTGCGATTCGGCTTTGAATGAATGATCGTAAGTGATTGGCCCGAACACCGTATAAGAAACAGTATCAAAAAAGGATTCCTTTCCATGGATTTTAATCTCTTCAATCCTTTTGTCAACCGGCACATAAGAACCATCCAGAAGGTAATAATCGCGTGAAGTCCTGTCGTAGGTAATTTTAAACCAGTCCACTACATCCCTTTGGGCATTTGTAAATCCCCAGGCGATGGAATCAGTAAAACCTGTAATCACAAAGGGTATTCCCGGCAGCGTATGACCAAAGACATTCACACCTTCGGAATGCTGCTGAACATAATACCAAAGCGATGGCAAATATAAACTCAGGTGCATGTCATTGCATAGCAGGGCATGGCCGGTAGCTGATTTTTCTGGGCTTACCGCCCAATTGTTGCTGCCGTTGTGGGGATTATACTGCGGCAACCGATCAATTTTTACCAGTCTTTCATCGATGAACGCAGCCTCAGGTATTGGGTTTTCAGTTGATTCGAAATCCCATTTTCCAACCTTGTCAATGACTGGGTCTTCATAATTATCTACATCGGGATAGATCAGGTTGAGCATTTCTTTACCATAAATCTCACGGAAATTGGTGTTTTCCATATCGCGCTCAAAAGAGTTGAGCATATCCGACATGTATTTGTACAACAAGCCCGATTTCAGTACAGTCCAAGGTTCTGGGGCATAGTTCAGCAACTTGTATTCTAAGGGCAGTTGCTCATAATCAAGTTGACTTATAAAAGCGTTTACTCCATCAGCATAAGCGTGGAGTATTGTTTTTGAAGTGTCGTCAAGGTGTGCGATAAAATTTTCGGCGCCAAAGACCATTCCTTTTCTCCTCTGGCCCCGATCCATATCCAGGGTTTTCTCGCCGGCAATCTCCGATAACCTTCCCGCAGCAGCATGGGTCTGAATTTCCATTTGCCAAAGCCTGTTGCTTGCGTGGACATAACCGGTTGCTGTATAGAGGTCCGTATCATTGGAAGCAAAGATGTGAGGCACCAGCATATCGTCGTATTTCACCGAAACCTCAGCTTGCAGACCGGGTAAAGAGATCTGCCCTGGCACGTAATCAGCAAGGCGCGCATTGGCCCAGAATCCATGAAAGGGATCAAGGAATTTACCAAGCGGTGGGAGAGGACCAATTTTACTGTTGAGGGCAATGATTATGGCTATTGTGATGATAAAGGAAAAAATAACACGGAACAGTTTCATAATGTCTGAGTAACAGGTTGATTCAACAATGAAAAATAGGGATTAATGGACAAACAGCCAATAATTCCAGTGGAAACAAGCTGCGTGGTTAATTGCTTCTCTAGATCAGCTGTTCTTTTATTATAAAAAATTAGTTGCAACTGCGAACTAAAATCCATTACTTTCGTAAAACATACCAAACGGTCGGTTTGTACATGGATTCAAGAGCACATATTTTATCAATTGCTTTTAAACTTTTCTTTCAAAAAGGTTACAAGGAAGTGACTATGAGTGACCTTGTGAAAGAAAGTGGCTTGTCCAAGGGCGCTTTTTATCATTACTTTTCCAGTAAGGAAGAGCTATACAACCACAGCATGGAGATGTTCATGAACCAGTTTCTGGATGGTTTCAAATTGCAGTACGATCCTTCCTTGAACCTCA
>JBGSYX010000177.1:0-16240 GCA_041750735.1 Cyclobacteriaceae bacterium | reverse complement strand
CCGTTTCATATTACAGGTACGCTGGAATACCAGGTTTGCTCCGAAGCAGACGGTAAGTGCATCCCATTAGAAGTTGATTTTGCATTTGGACTAGAAAATACACCTGCTATTCCCGATGTATCGGAAAATAAAACAGGGCTTCTGGAATCGCGAGATACATACTCACCATACTCACTATTAAGCTTTATGATTGTGGCTTTTTTGGCTGGTCTTGCGGCGCTTTTCACTCCGTGTGTTTTCCCTATGATTCCAATGACAGTCACCTTTTTTACAGGAAAGTCGAAATCACGAAGACAGGGTATTCGCAACGCGTTGTTCTATGGATTTTCAATCATTCTCATCTACACGCTTATTGGTTCCATACTAGCACCTTTTATGGGGCCGGAGATGGCAAACGAACTCGCGACGAACTGGATACCGAATGTTCTTTTCTTTATCGTATTTGTCGTTTTCGCCTTATCCTTTTTTGGAATGTTTGAAATTACCCTGCCAAGTTCATGGGTGAACAAGGTGGATCAAAAGGCAGATAAAGGTGGTATTGCCGGGATTTTCTTCATGGCGTTTACCCTGGTGTTGGTTTCCTTCTCGTGTACCGGTCCAATCGTGGGTAGCATCCTCGTGGAGGCCGCTGGTGGACAAATTCTGAAACCCATACTGGGCATGTTTGCCTTTGCCATGGCTTTTGCTGTGCCATTTACCCTTTTTGCCATCTTTCCGGAATGGCTCAACTCACTGCCCAAATCAGGAGGGTGGTTAAACTCCGTCAAAGTAGTTCTCGGTTTTCTTGAACTTGCATTGGCATTGAAGTTTTTGAGTATTGCTGATCAAGCTTATCACTGGGGATTGCTCGACCGGGAAATATACCTTGCTGCTTGGATTGTTATATTTTCATTTCTGGGATTTTACCTTATTGGTAAAATCCGGCTGCCTCATGACAGTCCTACAGAAAAAATAGCTGTTCCACAGTTAATCCTGTCCATCATCGTTTTTACATTCGTAGCTTATTTGATACCAGGTATGTTCGGAGCACCTCTCAAAGCCCTGGCTGGCTATTTGCCACCTTTATCAACACATGATTTTAATTTGAAGTCACATGTAAACCCGATACCTGGCTTTAAATCTAACGAGTCAGAAAAAATGTGTGAAAAGCCAAAATATGCCGATTTATTACATTTCCCGCATGAAATTAAGGGCTACTTTGATTATGAACAAGCCTTGAATTGTGCACGAAGGCTGAACAAACCCCTTTTTATTGACTTCACAGGTCATGGTTGTGTGAATTGCCGGGAAATGGAAGCGCGGGTTTGGTCTGACCCGGAAGTACTTAAAAGATTGACAAATGATTTTGTTATGTTAGCACTCTATGTGGATGACAAAACACAATTGCCCCAAGCTGATTGGTATATTTCAGAATATGATCAAAAGGAAAAAAGAACAATTGGAAAGCAAAATGCTGATTTACAGATTAGGAAATTCAACAACAACGCACAACCCTATTATGTGATTCTGGATCAATACGAGAAACCACTGTTGGCACCAAGAGCATATGATTTGAGCATTCCGGCTTTTATTGATTTCCTTGACAAAGCCAAAACAGCCTACTCAGCAACTCAACCAAAATAATCTGACCCCCGGACTAATATTTTTAGTATTAGGCGTGGAGAATTGATTTTTTTTATTAACTTTTGCCGATAAACATTACATTTTTCCTTTTTTGGGAAAATTTAGCTTTTTACTCATTAAATCTCTCACTATCCCGTATGGCCAAGCTCAAGAATATCATTAAACAGCTTTCAGAAGATGATTTTAAGGCGATCTATGATTCTCTTTTAACCAGCAGTGCTGATAAGTCTGCCTTTCTGTTGAAGGCTATGCGAGAGAAGCAGCAGTCTGATAATAAAATAATGGAGGAATTGGATGTAAATACCAATGCTTACTATACATTACGATCACGGCTGAATCAGAAAATTGAAGAATATCTGCTACAACAAATGGAAAATCCGCGCACGGATATCCTGAAAAAGGTAGCAAACATCAATGAAATCATATTCACAAAGAAACGTGCTATTGCCATAGCCACTCTGAAAAAGCTCGAAAAAGAACTTCTGGATTACGACCTCTCTAACGAGCTTACTGTTGTATATAAATTCCTGAAAAAACTACACATTCATTCGGCAGACTACTTCAACTATTCGCAGCTATACAACAAGCACGTGGCATATATGCTTGCTGTAGATAAGGCCGAAGATCTTTTGGCTGAATACTTTAAAAAGTATGGAAATTATGCACTTTCAGGCGAGGATGTGTCAAAAATGCAGCTTTCGCTCATGGCCAAAGAAATGAACAATGTCGGTAGCTTGTATAAGTCACATCGACTATACATATACCAAAGTTGTATCAATATATTCCATAGGCTGTATGTAGAAAAGGAAGAGACCATGGTCGATGATCTCGAGCCCATTGAGGATATCTTGCAAAATGTTCAGAAAATATTTGAAGATTATAGCCTCGATTCAATCTATTATCACCTCAGAATTGTATTTGAATACCTGAAACTTGAGTATTACGACCATTATAAGGTATATCGCAAGGCAGAGAACTATTTTGAAGAGGTCAATGACAGTTGTGCAGATCTGCTTTCAAACTATACCTTGTATACATATCCGGCGCAGTTTCTGATGACCAAAATCAAACGTCATATCCGTCTTGGCAATATGGATGAAATGTATGGGGAAAATGAGGGCCTCTTCCATGATTATGAACCAGATAAAAATGATCTGCCAAACTATATCACTTATGTGATGTATCGGGCGCTATCCTGTTACTACAAGAAAAAATACGAGGAAGCTGCGCGTTGGGTAAATAATCTGCTCAATGAGATTAGCCTGAAAAAATATCCTGCAGCTCAACTGGAGATTAAAACCATCCTGGCGTTGCAATACTGTATGATCCGCGATTATGATTTGTTCAACCAGCTGATCAATAGTATTCAAAGACAAATCAGGCTTTTAGGCAAGGATGTCTGCGAACACACAGTGGTATTCACCAAAATGCTCAAAATATCAATAAGTGATTCGAAGAAAAACAAGCGCTCCAAAATTGAAAGCCTTGCTGACAAGGTTAAAAACGTGGAAATTGGATACTTTAATCCTACACTTCTAGTAAAAATCGATGATGATTTTCTGAATGATCTGAGTCGGGAATAACCGACTCTTTTCTACAATTGTAAATGCTCCAGGTTTTCCTGGCTCAAAGGTTTGTTGATATACTTCTTCACATAGGTATATTCCTTCGATTTATTGACATCCTGCGGATTTATCGATGAAGTGAGCATTACAATTTTACACTTTCTTTTAGTGGCATCATGTAGTCTTTCAAATTCATCTAAAAATTGAAATCCATCCATAAGTGGCATATCAATATCTAGAAAAATCACATCTGGCAATAATTTTCCTGCGATATCTTCCAGTTTTTCTACATTCTTCAAAAACTCTATAGCGCTTCGGGCTCCTGTATGAGTATAAATGTGACGGGTAATACCGGCAGCCTCAATCATTTTCTGATTTATTAGATTATCGATTTCATTATCATCGATAAGCATCACTGCAAAATAATTATGATCACTTGAGTTAGACATATGATTTGTTAATTTCTAAAAGCCACTGAAACTTCAATATACACAACAATTATTTTAAAAAAAATTATAGTCTGCCTTTTGAAAGAGGCGTTGGTTTTGCCCCGTGGAAAACTTATTTCAAATCTATTAGAATAAACCATTATTTCAAATCACCGCCAAAACTAAACAAGGAATATTTGTGAAGTTGTAAATCGATTCATCGCGATATAAATTTCCTGGAATAATACCGCAGTCGTTGTTTAACTCTTGAAATAATAAAGAAAAACAAGTATTCCGGTAAAAGCCGGTTTGCTTTTATCTTTTATTTCCAGTGTCACATGAAGCTGGCATTTGGAAATACCTCTCAGATTTGCCAGAGAATGAAGTTTGGCCCTTAGCCGTACTTCTGAATTTACCTGAACCGGCTGGTTGAATTTCAAATCCTCAACACCATAATTGATCATCATGTTAATATTTCGGATTTCGGCGATTTGTTCCCACAAATACGGAGCTATAGAAATATTCAGATATCCATGGGCAATGGTACAACCGAAATTTCCCTCTTTGGCTGCCCGCTCCGGGTCAGTGTGTATCCATTGGTAATCGAGCGTGGCATCGGCAAACTTGTTGATTCGTTCCTGGGTTATTTTCAAATAATCCGAAACTCCCAGCTCCTTGCCGAGGTATTGCTCAAATTCCTGATGACTGCTGATGATAACTTTGCTCATGGTTTTATTGAATAAAGAAAACGGAATTTAACCTATGTGCATCAAATAACTCGCATGATCCATTGAATCATCCCGAAATTTTTTTTGATCCTTTTTGCCGAGTCCCGTATATCACTGATATTAATCTTGCCTAATTGTAATAGTAAATCCGCCAAATACGACCATGAACGGAATCGCAAATGAACAATGATCCATCCGGTCCGATGGCCAATCCAGTAGGCCGGAACCTGGCATCAGTAGGCGCTTCTACTAATTCCACACCTGCAAAACCCGTTGCGAAATCTTCAATTTCTCCGGTAGGTTTCCCATCTCTGAAAGGAAGAAATGCAATCGAATATCCCATCTGAGGCTGCGGCGCTCGGTTCCATGAACCGTGCAGCGCTATAAAAGCGCCATTTCTATACCGTTCGGGAAACATCGTGCCTGTATAAAATACCAGATCATTCGGTGCAGTATGTGCGGGTAGAGAGAGCAAGGGAGCTTCAATTCCTTCACATCGTTCAGTCTTATTGCCATCTCCGCCAAATTCAGGGCCCAATACCTGCTTCTTCTGTAAATGATCGAAATAGCAATAGGGCCATCCATAATCCTGATCCTTGTTTACTTTTATAAACTGCTCCGCCGGCAAATCAGCATTTTGATCCAGGGTGAATACTTTGGGCCAGAATCCACTCAATTGGTCTCTCCCATGGTTAACAGCATAGAGTGAATTTGTCTCGAAGTTCCAGTCAATGGCCAGCGCATTGCGTACCCCGATGGCATAGTGATACGCTTCGTCCTGCGTCTGATTTGGTTTGTTTGCATCAAATTGCCAGATACCTGCCTGTTTCTCAATATATGGACTTGGATCGATTCCCGGAGACTCAATCGTGAATGCTTTTTCTTCGCCCGCATTTACCGGCGCCCCAACGGAAACATACATATGTCCCTCTCCATCAAAAGTCATGGGTTTCGTAGCATGAGGGCCCTGTTTTGGAAAGCCAGTGGCTATCAACTCCATTTCGGATGTTGGAACAAATTCGTTGTCATTGAGCTTATACCGAAATACTGCAGAATCAGAAGAGCAATACAAGTATCCATTATAAATAGCTATGCCTGTACCGCCATAGGGCATAAATCCCTTTTGCTCATCCATAATGCCGTTATTGTCATTATCCCGCAGAGCAATTATGGCATTTCCATCGTTTGGGGTGCGAAGCTTTACGAACAAATCACCATTATCACGTACTGCCATGTGCCTTGCTTTGCCCACGTTGTCAGCAGTGACGATGGCTCCAAATCCTTTGGGCAAAGCGAGTCCTGCGTTATTTTCATCTGGCTCGGGGAGCTTCACCTTGGAATTATCTGAATTACAACCTGTAATTAATAAAATTAGAAGCGATGATGCTGTGAGCAGGGATTGAAGTGTTTTCATTATTAATAATTTATGATGTAAGAATTAAAATCTGGGTTTAAATGCTAAAAAATGGGTGTCAATCTCCAAATGTAAAATAATTACGAATGTAAAACTACTGCTTAGAAATGCCTTAAAAGCATCATGTAAAATATTTCCATCCAGCTCCAGCAAAATTATTTCTAAATTTTTTCTATGGGAAAAATACATATTAAATATTGCATTTATAAAAATAACGGATTTGGAGGCCGATATAATACAATTTACATCCAATGGCATGTAGTGTTAATATTCACTCTGGCAAAATAATTGTTTTCAAAGGCTAAACTAAATTTCAATACCATGAAAACACTTAAAGTACTTTTTACGATCCTCATTGCGTTTGCAATGCTCGCCCCCGTCAACGCCGCTGTCGACAAACAAAAGAAGGCCGACAAAGAAGTTAGGAAAGAAATGAAACGCAAGGCATACAAAGATGCCCGAAAAGAAGCCACAAGGTATAAGCGCAAAGGCTGGTATGTAGCCCCCGGCGCTCTGCCCATGGACAAGCAGATTGAAAAATCGTGGGAACTTCAGTACCAGGAAGATGAGAACGGCTATCCGCTCTACATCGTTGCCACAGGTAACTCGGTCGCAGAAACACAATCGGCCGCTAAACTTCAGGCTACTGAACTCGCCAAACTGGAACTCGCTGGATTGGTGCAAACCAATGTCGCCGCGCTTATCGAAAACAGCATTGCCAATAACCAACTCAATAATGAAGAGGCTGCGTCGGTTACTAAAACCGTAGCGGCATCCAAAAACATCATTGCGCAGGAAATTGGCCGTGTAATCTTCCTGTTTGAAATCTTCCGCAAAGTCGATAAAAACGTGGAAGCCTCTGTACGGGTAGGTTATAACAATGCTCTGGCGCAGGAAGTGGCGAAGAAAGCCATTCGTAAAAAACTCGAAGAGGAAACCGAAATTCTCCACGAGAAGCTTGAGAAACTTATGGATTTTTAACGAATTCAAAACGATGCCACGTATTGCCATCATATTGCTGCTTTCTCTTTTCATCCTGAAAAGTGCTGATGCCCAAAAGATAATAAACGCTTCCGGCACGGCATTTTTCAGGCTGGAAGAAGATATAAGCAGGGATGAACTGAAGGATAAACTAAGGCATCACGCCATCATCAATGCCATCGAGAGAGAGTTTGGCACGTACATTACTCAGGAATCATTCGTAGACATCGATGATGGAAACACAGAATTCAGGATTTTCGGCAAATCATTTATCCGCGGCGAATGGCTCAAAACCACCAGCGAAGACTTCACCGAGGAAGTAAGAGAGGTGAAAGAAGGTAGAAAAAACAAAAAAGAACTCTGGTTGGGCCTGAAAATAGAAGGTAAAGTCCGCCAGCTTACTCAGCCCGACATAGAGTTCACCTACTTTACTTCCAACTGCCCGAATAAAAACTGTCAAACAGCCATATTTGAAAACGGCCAGCCATTATACCTTTTTTTCAACACTCCGGTTGCTGGGTATTTTACAGTTTTTAGTATCGAGGATGATGAATCGTTCCGCCTACTGCCTTACCGAAATATGCCGGCAGCTTACCATCAGGCATTACCGGTAAAAGCAGACCAACAATATGTGTTTTTCTCATCCGATAAAAAGGATAATGCCTTTGAAAATTTCTCAGAGCATCTCATCGACGAAATGATCATGGTCGCTGAAGAAGAAAAAGAGTATGTGGAGTTGGTACTTGTTTTTTCCACGGAAGAATTCATCAAGCCAGGACTTAAGCAAACGCTCGCTGAAGATGACCAATCCTATGAAATTCCACTTTCACTTCCTACAGGCACACTAAAAGAATGGCTCGAAACCAATAGGATGAACAGTGAGAATTTCTATTACAGACAGTTGAATTTGAAAATAGTAAAATGACCACTGCATTAAAAAAATGCAGTATTTCCATGAAAACGACTACCTACTTATCTTTAGCCCTTGTGATTCTCCTTCAAGGTTCGGTCTTTGCCCAGGAATTAGAATACCTGATGCCGGCAAAAAAATACGGCCTGTGGGGTTTTATCAATAAACAAGGTGAATGGGTTATAGACGCCACCTATGAAGAAGCGTATTATTTTTCCGAAGGTCTGGCAGCTGTGCGCTATGTCGGTACCTGGGGCTTTATTAACAGGTATGGCCAGTGGGTCATACGACCGGAATACGCCGATGCCAAACCGTTTAGCGAAGGGTTTGCATGTGTAATGAAAAACGGAAAATGGGGCTTCATTGATAAAAAAGGCAATTTTCAGATAGAGCCAAAGCTGGCGGTAGTGAGCAGTTTCACCGATGGATGGGCGCTGGTCAATGCCGGTAGTGGTTATACCTTTATAAATAAAAACAATGAACGAGTATTGAACAACACCTTCGACAAGGCGCTGCCATTTGCCGAAGGTCTCGCGTTTGTGGTTTTTAATCAAAGCAAAGGATACATAGAACGAAACGGCAACTGGCTTATTCGCCATAATTATGAAGAAGCATATTCCTTTTCCGAAGGATTGGCCTTGGTGAAAAGCGGCAACCGTTACGGGTTTATCGATCAGAAAGGCCAGTTTGTGATACCGGCAATTTACCAGGACGCCAATTATTTCCGCGACGGATTAGCGGCCGTAAAGAGGAATGACTCCTGGGGGTATATCAATATACTCAACGATTATATCATTGAATCCAGATTTGATGCTGCTTATCCGTTTTCGAATGGTCATGCTGTTGTAAAACTCGCCGGAAAATACGGCCTCATCGACAAAAATGGCGATTGGGTGATTCAGCCAACTTTCGCTGGTCTAGGAAGATATTCATCGGCCATTTCGCTGGAACAGCAAGTTGAGGAGTACGTAAAATCCATGTATTCCGACTGGCAATTGAAAGGAGAATATGAAAAAACACAGGACTATCTGAATCGAATCGCCAAAGACAATCGTGATCTCGAAATTCAAAAATTTTCAAATGACGCTATTCAATCGTTGGCTCGCCGGCAGGTAAATTTGACAAAATCCACTCTTGGTCTATATGACGCCGATAACGAAAAATTTAACATGTTTGTGCCGGGTGCCAGAAGTCTTATGATTCCTGTGCCACTTGAAGATGCTAAGGAAATAAAAGAAAATTGGGAGGATGTGTGGATCGGGAATCCCAAATTCAGCATCGCGGGCGATGAGTTTGTCCTTACTTCCATGTCGGTGAAATACCAGGGGCGTGAATATTTTTACAATATCGCCGATGATTACATTTCGGCTTCTGGCTCCACACTCGATCTGGCATTTGATGATCTTCCTGGAAGTTTACCAATAATTTCATCAAACACTTCAGCTGGAGGTTTCAGAAATCTTACCGTAGTTGGTCAGTCGGATGTGGATATCAATATTCCGGTAACCTCTCTGAAAAATGAAAAAACATTTGCCCTGGTGATAGGGAACGAAGAATACGGAAAATATCAGATGGATCTGAATACAAGCTCCAATGTTGACTTCGCGGCTATGGATGCCCGGACGTTTAAAAAATATCTCATAAGCACACTCGGCGTTCCGGAAGAAAACATCACACTGCTGATCAATGCTACTGCGGGGCAAATGAAACAATCGATCGCCCGGCTAAGTGCTCTGGCTGCTGCCTATGAGGGTGATGCGCAACTACTGTTTTACTATGCAGGTCACGGCTTGCCTAAAGAAGGAACCAATGAACCGTACCTCATTCCGGTGGATGTGAGTCCTAGCAATCTTGATTACGCGCTGAAACTGGAAGATGTCTACACCAAACTCTCCGAAAATCCATGCGAGCGGGTGACGGTTTTTCTGGATGCCTGCTTCAGTGGTGGTGCTCGAAACCAGGGATTGGTCGCGGCGAGGGGAGTTCGCATAAAACCCAAATCGCCGTTTGTCCTTGGCAACCTAGTTGTATTTTCTGCTTCTTCGGAAGATCAGTCTGCACATCCATATACCGAAAAAGCGCATGGAATTTTCACCTATTATTTGCTCAAAGGACTTCAGATATCTAATGGCGCTATGAGCTACGGAGAGCTTGAAGAATTTGTCCGAACCAATGTGATGCGCAAATCTGTACTTGTGAATAATAAGCTTCAGACTCCCGAAGTAAAAGTCAGTCCAATATTCGAGTATTCCTGGCGGGATATGCAATTTCTCCAGGATGAAGATCTTTCATCTACCAAATAATATTTTTTAAGGGTTAGCTTTTTAGAAAAACCGGCATAGTCCGGTTTTTTTATTTCGACACATCATGGATATCGGGCTACTTTCTGGAATTTTTCCGAACTTCACGTTTCATTTTTTCTCCATTCCATTATGCTGAGGTATTATATTTTCATTGTAATGTTCTTTCTTGGGAGCGCCACACGCGCTGAAGTTTCATTGTATTCCACACATACCATTGGAAAAATAGGCACGGAAGTCACTTTTGATATTCAAGTAAACGGATTCACCGATATAATTGCTTGCCAGGCATCCATCAACTGGGATCCTGCATTAATGAAATTTACGGGAGTTTCAGATTTTGGAATACAGTATCTCACACTGAATGATTTCGGTACTGTCAATGCAGAAAATGGTCATGTGCGTTTTTTGTGGGAACCCGACGATGCCATACCTGTAACCAAAACCGATAGCACAATTTTGTTCAAAATTCATTTCGAACTTTTACCTGGCGCGGGTCAAACCGCTGAGATAGGTTTTATCGATAACCAATTCAATTTTCCTGTGGAATTCGCCAATGCCACTTATGAATTATTGCCTTATTCAACCAAATCCGGATCGGTGGCGATTTACAATCAGCCAGGTGATGCAATCCAAATTATGTCTAATCCAAACACATCCTGCGACGCAAGAAATCCGAGTGGTAGTTTATCCGCTTCTGTCAATGGAGATATAACCAATTTCAAATTTTGGTGGTATCAGGGAAGCGCTGTGAAAACCAGTCCGGATTTTATAGGGTATAATTATGAACAGTTAATGGCTGGCGATTACACACTGGAAGTTACAGATCTGAAGGGCGCCGTTTTAATAACAGGTATGGCATCAACTATTTCGGATGCTCCAGTCAACCATGCAGATACGATTGCCATTGTGTTGAATTTGCCACAAACCAGTTGCATTTCAACCAACGGAAAATTGGAGATAACTGTAAACAAAGCCCAACCGGTAAATCAATACGCCATTTCCTGGTGGAAAGGCGACCTGGAGGATGGTGATGAAATCATTCAATTCCAAAATTCTTATGTGGCCGATCCGTTAAGCGCCGGCAATTATGAAGTGAGTGCGGAAAACTCCGCGACAGGGTGCATCAGTTATTTTCAGACGGTGATAAATGATGAAGTACCAATAATGACACTTTCATTTACGACTACTGGAAATCAGTTTTGCAGGGATTCCGTCAACGGTACGGCAACAGCTATTCTGGCCAATGAATCAACATTTGATCCGCTTTATTTCTGGTTTTTTGAGAATGACCCAATCGACACAGCTAATGCCAGATATAAAGGAAAAACCATCACAAACCTAAACGCTAACAAATACAAAGCCCTGGTAATCGATGAAAGCACTGAATGTCGAACCGATGGTGTAGTGGAGGTGCTCAACATTCCTTATTTTACTGCCGCCTCAATTACTCAGCAAGGGGACACATTATTTGCCAGCTACACCCAGTCGAACTGGTTATTGAACGGCTCTTTCACCAATCAAACGGGGCCATACATATTGCCGGATAAAAATGGGGATTATTCCATCACGTTTTACAATGAATTCAACTGCTTCTGCACTTCGGACCCCTACAATTTTCGCATAACCGGATTGGAAGTTTCACCACAAGTAATTTCTATTTATCCGAATCCTTTCACAGAAAACATCATAATATCCAATCCAACAGGCGTGATCACTTCCATTCAGATTTTTGACGGTCGGGGACGCTTGTATTTCGAGTCGTTCGACATAAAGAATACGTTTACCGATATCAGGCTAAATGCTTCTAACAACGGTGTTTATTTCGTTAAGATATTGAAAGACAATGTCATAGAAACGAAAAAAATGATTAGGGTGCTGGCTCAATAGTAAGAATTTCGTAATTTTGTTCCGGTCGTCATGGTGTAAAGCCAAATCTTAGGAGATAAACACAGCAGAAACAGGGGATTTACACTATGAAAAAAGTAGTATTTGTTTTTGCCTTTCTTTTGCCTGTGCTGGTTATCGGACAGATCAGAAAAGTCCAGTGGGCCACTGAGGTTCTCTACCAATACAATGAAGACAGTACATTTTCCGGGCCCAGGATTCTTGGTGCGCCCGATGCTTTTCCTCCCGGCCACCTCAATTACAACGCCTTCCGTCTCGATAAAGAAGCAGCGTTTGGTACCATAAAAGTCGGATTCGAAAAGCCGCAATTTACCCAACAAGTTGTCATCATCGAAAGCAACCTCCCAGGCAGAGTGAGCCAGGTGAAGCTGATCGACGAATATGGCTTCAACTACATCATTTATCAACAGGATCCGGTTCCTGTTCCTGATAAGTTCAGAACCATGATATTGAGTATTCCAAAAACGGATTATCGCGTAAAAGCCATTGAGGTGAATTTAAATTCCATTCCATGTCCGGGTTATTCGCAGATCGATGCTATCGGTATTATTGAAGAAGCCAACATGGCTGATGTTCGCAATATTCTGGCTGGAGCCAATTTCAATGTGCAGCAGATCATGACATTCACTTCGAATAAAGAGCCATTGGATGGGTGGGTGAATTCACGGTACGCTGAAGCCAAGCCGCTCATCTCTTACGATGGAAATACTCTGTTTTTTTCGAGGATGTACCATCCTGAGAATACCACCGGTAGATCTGACCCGCAAGACATTTATTTCTCTAAACATTTAAATACTTTCTGGTCCGCTGCTGAAAATATTGGCTTCCCCCTAAATGACCAGTTTGCCAACGGGGTTTGTTCTATATCGCCAGATGGAAATAAACTGCTTGTAAATAATGCATACCGGGCTGATGGAACGGTGGAGCCGGGAGTATCTGTATCGGTGAAGACAGCCACAGGCTGGAGTCGACCCAGGAAACTGGAGATAGAAGACTTTGAAAATTATAGTCAGTTCCAGGATTTTTTTATTTCTGCTGATGAGCGTGTGATACTCATGGCCGTGCAACGTCATGACGGACTGGGCGACCAGGATCTTTATGTCAGCGTGAAAAACGGACCAGAAAGCTATTCTAAACCGGTGAACCTTGGCAACAAAATCAATACAAACGGCGCAGAGTTTGCGCCATTTCTTGCTGCTGACAATTCTACACTTTACTTTTCATCCAACGGGCATGGTGGCTATGGCGACTGCGACATTTTCAAAACCAGGCGACTGGATACATCCTGGCAAAACTGGTCGGAACCACAAAATTTAGGTCCGGCTGTGAATACTTCCAGTTGGGAGGCTTACTTCAGCATCACAGCAGCTGGCGATTTCGCGTATTTTGTATCTTCCGAAGGCGATCGGCACAACACACAAAATATTTATAAAATCTCCCTTCTCCAGCCGGTGAAGCCAGAGAGTACAGAAAACCTACTCGCTTTCCAGGGGCGGGTTTTTGACGCAATCACGCAGGAACCGCTGAGTTCGCAACTTATTATCGAAAACGTGGAGCAGAAAAAACCCTACAGAACCATGTCGGATGAAATCACTGGGAATTTTCTGCTTTATCTGCCCAAAGGCGCTGATTACGAGTTCACTGTAAGAGCTCCGGGGTATATTACGTTTTTTGATCTGTTGGATTTGAAATCAACCCAGGGAGAAGAATCGCTTTTCAGGAATATATATCTCACGCCCATAAAACCCGAACAGGTGTTCATCCTCAATAACCTCCTGTTTGAGCAAAGCAAACCCATATTGCTGGAGGATTCCTATCAGACACTGGAAAAACTGATTACTATTTTGAATGAAAACCCAGAAATGAAAATCCAACTTGCAGGACACACCGATGCCTATGGACCTTCAAAATCGAAGGAGGTACTTTCTTATCGCAGGGTGGAGAAAATCAAGGAATACCTGGTTCAATACGGCATTGATAAAAAACGTATCGAAACTGTTGGCTATGGTGGAGCAAAACCCATAGCGCCTAATGATACGGAAGAAAACCGTTCTAAAAACAGGCGGGTAGAGATCAAGGTGCTGGATGTGGGTTCGTAGTTTGGTTTCTGGTATATTTTTCCGAAATCCTCAGATGATTGTGCCTTGGTTTCGAGCAGATCTTTTAACGTTTATTTCTTATATTGTCATAATCGCCCATTTTTCTGGCGATGCTCATGTATCATTTCATTTTTTGATAGACAAAAATAGTTTTATAATTTGCTGCTGTGGCAACCATTTTTTAAAATAATAGACGACGAATCTCAATGATTACTTCAAGAAGAAATTTTCTCAAAACTACAGCATTATCAGCCTTCGGTCTGGCAATATTTCAATCTTGTGGCAAAACCAAAAATCCAACAATACTGATTGTAAGTGGTTGGCAGGATGTAAATATCGGTGATATTGCCCATACGCCCGGCTTGCTTCACATAATTGAGACATTTATTCCGGAGGCAGAAATAATACTATGGAAAAAAAGTAAAAGTGAGCTTGTCGAGGAACTTCTTGGTCGCTCATTTCCAAAGGTAAAAATAATCCATGGTGACGTCGATGATCAGTTTTATGTAAAAAGTGACGCGGTAACCAGTGCTTTTCAATCAGCGGATATAATGATTCACGGCTCAGGTCCATCCATTGTCGGTGAACCTAACCTGAGGGCATGGACAAAGTACAGCAATAAACCATTTGGTATTTTCGGTACCACCATTCAGGAACCCACGGATGACTTGCTAGCATTATTAAAACAAGCTGCTTTCATATTTACAAGGGAAACTAAGTCGATTGAAGAGCTGGAAATTCGCGGTCTTTCCGGTAGTCATATTTCCTTTGTACCTGATGCCACTTTTTTCCTTAATCAGAAAGACGATGTAAAAGCCATGGAATTCCAACGGCAAAATGATTTGCAGAACAAACAATATATATGTGTAATTCCTAGGCTTAGATACACGCCCTATCATAAAATCCGAAAGATGGACTGGACGCCGGAAAAAATTGCAGAGGTCGAATCGGTAAACGAGGCGCACAAAGAGGCCGATCATGCTAAACTCCGGGAAGCAATAATATGGTGGGTGCGGAATAATCCGGGTATAAATAAAGTGGTGGTCTGCCCCGAAATGTCCTACCAGGTTGATATTATGGATGAGTTGCTCATCGATCCTTTGCCTGAAGATGTTAAGTCCAAAGTAGTAAAGCATGGGTATTGGTTGCCCGATGAGGCGGCGTCATTGTACCAAAATGCTTTTACCATACTGAGTTTTGAATGTCATTCTCCGATCATTGCATTAGTTAATGGCACACCATCCTTCTATCTCAGGCAACCTCAGGATACGATCAAAGGCCAGATGTATTATGACCTGGGGTACAATGACTGGGTATTTGAAATTGAAGAAACCAACGGTGAACAGATTGTGGAAGCTTTGAGTAAATTAGTAGAAAATACCGATGTCGCTATAAATCACGTAATTTCGATAAATGAAAAAATCCGTACCACTTATCAAACAGCAAGTGGCCAAATAGATGCTATTATTTCCTAATCTCCGTTTTTTTAAATCATAATATTCACCCATGAAAAAACTACTTCCTTTATTATTACTATTGGCGCTAAGCGTAAGCACACTAAAAGCGCAAAAATACCAAGCAAACTGGGAATCGATCGACAGCCGTCCGGTGCCGGCATGGTTTACTGATGCCAAATTTGGAATATTTATCCATTGGGGCGTGTTCTCTGTTCCGGCTTGGGGACCTACCGATGCCAACGTCTACGATAAATATGCCGAATGGTATTGGAATAAACTGATGAATGTGAATTCTGCGGTGAACAAAAACTTCGTGGATTTCCATAACAAAACCTATGGTGCTGACTTCAAATACCAGGACTTTGCCGCAGGATTCAATTGTGAAATGTTTGAACCAACCGATTGGGCAAAGATACTCAAGGAGTCCGGCGCGAAATATGTTGTTCTCACTTCGAAACACCATGAGGGATTCACCCTTTGGCCGAGCAAGGAATCATGGAACTGGAACGCCGTAGATGTCGGTCCGCATCGTGACCTGGCCGGCGATTTGATCACAGCGGTAAGAGCTGAAGGATTGCGGATGGGATATTATTATTCACTTTATGAATGGTACAATCCGCTCTATAAGTCTGATGTGAATAAATACGTCGATGAGCATATGATCCCTCAAATGAAGGATTTGGTAAATACCTATAAACCGGATCTGGTGTGGACAGATGGCGAATGGGATCATCCAAGCGAAGTATGGAAAAGTACCGAATTCCTTGCCTGGCTTTACAATGAATCTCCTGTGAAAAACGATGTGGTTGTTAATGACCGTTGGGGAA
>JBGSYX010000176.1:0-10776 GCA_041750735.1 Cyclobacteriaceae bacterium | reverse complement strand
GGTAATATACAATGAACATACCTGTTCCAATAAGCAGAAAATGTAATAGTGGTTCCCTGATGATTCTGTGAAAGAATGTATTCAACGGCCTACTTATTTGGCGTGTACCAAATCGGTTAGTATATGAAAAGTAGGCGATTTCGAAGCACTGAACTTTCAGTTAAGCACAAAGTTTGATACGAGCTAAAAGCCTTTATATTGCTACTGTTTCGCCTATTTTTTATATACATCTTTGTTGGCAATCGTTTTAATTATTCATTTTACCTTGATTGCACGATTTTCCATAGCTTGCTCATCCATTGACAGGATGCTGATGCCTTGGTCATTCTTGTTTGGATTCGATTTTAGGTAATTCATGATCGCTTGCCATTCCTTTATTTCTGCCAGTGAATTTGGGTCGTCATCAGCCATGAAAACCTCATTCTCATCGATAATCCCGTGTGGAGGTAACAGGAAAGGAGTGGATGAATGTTCTGGCAAAGCATCCGTGCGTGAAGTAAGCAACGTCCCATCTTTTTTCTTTGGTGCCAATCTCAAAACACCTTTGGTTGCCTGGGGAATCGAGTTGAGAATGAGACCGAAAAACAAATTACAGGACACACTATAGATTTCGGAAGCATCGGTGGAAATACTGATTGTTCGGTATCCGTTGTCTAGGTCTCCCAACTCGATTTGGGTTACCCAATCAAATTTTGGTCTTGTTTCGTCAAATTTAAATCGCATCCCTGAAACTCTTGGGAAGTACTGCCCAGGCAGGTTTGGATTTCCGACTAAGAGGTATTCCAAGCAGTTCTTGATCTCATTTCCAGTCAGGTAAGACACAATCAGCGATCCACCAGCACTTTCATCCCTAACCCCAATGCCTAAAGGAGCTAGGAGGAAAATGTCATATGATGATTGGATGCCTGAAGAGCCTTTTTTCAAGCCTGCACGAACCATGCCTGCAGCATTTAATGCGATATCTGTTTTAGTTGCATAACGAATAGCGTCGGTCATTAAATTTCCTATGGGCAATGATTTTTCAAGATCAAAAAATGTATTGGGCCAGTCCTGGTCAATTACTGCAAGTTGCTCATCGATGGAAAAACCGCGTGGATTGAAGACGACCTTGGAAGTAGCCTCCTTAAAAGCCAACATCTCCAAGGCAAGTTGTGAATCCCCCAGAATAGAGTCATTGACCTCATGAAGTTGATAAGAAGATACTTTCGACTTACCGTTCTCCATCCTGACCACAAGTTCCCCAACAGCCTGACCATAACAACCAGCCTGAACTATGGGAATGCCATTTTCGATGACGGGTTTGTGCATGAAGGTGTGGGTGTGTGCGCCAACGATTATGTCAATCTCCGGAACGGCTTTGGCAAGTTCAATATCATCTCCTTCTGTTATAGCACCTGATTCGGGTTCACGAACACCACCATGACTCATGCAAATGACGACGTCGGCGCCTTCTGATCGCAAACGCGCTGCCATTTCTTTGGCAGTTTTTATTGGGTCGGGAAATGTAACTGAGCCAGGATTGATTGTAAATTGGATCGAATCGGGTCCCATGATACCAAACAGCCCAAACCGGATTCCGCCCCGGTCGATAATCTTATGACTGAGCAATATTCCTGACTTTTGAAGTTCTTTAAGTCCGATGAGGTCTGGTGCATTTTGACTCAAATCGGTATTTGAAGCGAGAATTGTGGGTATGTTTCCTGCTTTTTGAGCTCTGGAAATACCCCTTGCAAGGGCGTCTGGCCCTGAATCAAACTCGTGATTTCCGAGCGTCGTTGCGTCAAATCCTGCCAAAGCCAGACATTGGAGTTCAGCTCCTGTCTCGGAAAAAGCTCCGCCAAATGGGGTTCCAATTGTGAAGTCCCCAATATCGAGCACTAGCACTGGGCCGTCCTTTTCTCTCACACGTTTGCGGTCTGCAATTATGGATGCAATTCGTTCAATGCCTCCAATGGTGCTATCATTGTTCAAAGAATCTGGACTATAGTCTGAGATTGGTCCAACACCTATTAAATTGGAGTGCAGATCATTTGTGTGCAGAATGGTGAATGACTTTACTTTCGAATTAGTGGAAATACAACCAAATGTTAAACCAGCAACACCAAGAGTACTGGTCGTAATAAATTCTCGTCGATTTAGGCCGCTTTTAATTTTGATAATTCCATTCTTCATTGCTATGCTATTTATTTAGATGTGAGTATTTAAATGTTTGCCAACGGAGAAGTATATGCCCTTTCCTGTAACGTCATGGGTACTTCTTTGCTCATCTTTAACTTATAGTTGATGGCATCAAATAAAGTCCACCGTGGCGTAGGTATTTCAAGGACCCGCCCATATATAGAATGCCGGAAGCGCAGCATTAAAATCAGGGTCAGTCCAAACGGTAGATCATTCAGGATCACCAATGCTGTTTTCATAGGTGGCATTTTCAAGATTTACCGTATTGCCTACAGCAGGCAGTTTTCCTTGGGCATTGAGCTTTCTTTTATCAGCATCGCCCCAAACCACCTCATATATTTTTTCCTGTGTGTTTCCCTTGGCATCTACCCAGCCTTTTATGACTTGTACCCTGTCGAGGTTACCACCTATTGGATCTTTTACAGCCATGACCAGAAAGCTGGGTGCTTTACCTGCCGGTGCTGCGGCTAAATCGCCACCCATTGGCACGCCTTTGCCATAAGCGGCTTCTGCCCAGTTGGCACTGCCCATATCAGCAGCAGAATAATCATAGCCACCAAAAAAACGTACGGTCATGCGTGGGCCTGTGGTACCATAGGTTTCTCTGCGTTTCATGGCATCCCATATTGCCTCACGGGTATTGGAGGTTGCCCATATGGCACCTAATTCGGAGGCACCCAGTTCCCAACCCTTTGCCTTACCGCTTGGAAAATCCATGGCATTTTCATCCCATCGGTGCTCGTTCGGTTCTGAAGCCCTAAACTTGCCAAAGAAATTAGCTTCTTCTATACCAGGAATACCGGTATGGGCATCGGTAGCGCCAACAACCCCATATTTAAAAGGGTTAACCCCCAATTGCTGCTCTAATTTCAAACCGGTTTTCAAACCTTCACGAAGATATTCTCCTTTGAAGTCGCCTGGTTTTTTAGGTTGCATAATCAGGTTGCCCCTGTCCCACAATTCAAAATTGGCAAACTCATCGGTTGGAGTTAGTGAAGGATGCGATTCACTGGTGCCTTTAATCTGTGTTACCTCATACAGTACTTCCCATTTTTGTCTTTCTGTTGCATATTCTTTTGTCAGTGGCTTGCCCGATAACGTGGTTTCGGCAAACATAAGACCGTTGCTCAGGTTACCATTATGTGGAATGGCCAGAAGTTTACCTCCGGTTTTCTTCTCATAGGCATCCATCCATTTCCAAAGATCTTCAGGATCATCCGATTTAAAAGTAGTTTCGGGTGTAACCTGGTTTGCTTCTTTTGCGTCACCCCTGTAAATAACAAGCCGGTGAATGTTGTTTCCTCCTTGATAGTTGCTCGTCCATTCGTAACCAATCAACGCAGTGAATTGCCCGGGCTTGTTATACTTATCAGCGATCGCATTACTACTTTCCCATACAGTTTGCATAAATTTAGGATCCATAGCTCCTGGCGGCAAAGTCTTGGTTGCCTGCCTGTTGATCATATCCATTTGTTCTGTAATGGCTCTTTTTGGATCGCCTGAGACGATACCGTCATGCCATTTTTTGATGATGGGATCTTTCATTAGTTCCGGATCACCCTCTATAATGCCCGTAATGAGGCCCATTGCATCGGAATGGTCTGTTATACTCAACCAATCCAGTGGCGTGTGTAGTTTGGCCACTTGCCCGCTGTTGCTCTTTATTTCTTCCCCCATGGCAAAACGATAAGCCTCTTCCGGCCCCACTATTGTCCCGGATGAACCTGCATCGGCAGACAATTTGGTATGCAGGTGGGTATCGCCCCATAGTACCTTATCCGGGTAATTCGATTCAGGAACAGGGCTCGTGCTTTCCGTTGTAAGGGTGTCAGTCACTGCTGAGGATTCTGTACTTGATGAACCCCCGCCACAGCTAGCAAGCAACAGTGAAACAAGAACCACAAGGGGTTGATTTTTAATTTAATAAATAGTGTAGTTAATGATGAGGTAGACATGATGGGCTTTATAGTATTTAGTTTTGCTAAGATTATAAATTTATAGGTAAGCAACAAAGTATATTTAGGGCAGGCTGCCTTTCTTCGATTAAGATTGGCAGTAAACTGGGCAATTTGTAAATGCTAAGTACAGAGTTTGGAAGAGAAGTTTAGACAAAAGAGGACGTGCAATAAATGGCGGCTTAGTTTGCCTCCGGAATGGAATCCAGGCCAGCTTTATATTCCGATGGGAAAACACCTTTAAATTTTTTGAAAGCATTCGTAAAGGAATTTCGGTTGTTAAAGCCACATTCGTAGGCAATCGCTTCAATCTTGAAATTCTTCCAATCGCCCGAGTCCAGTTTCTGAATGCAATAGTGGATCCGTTTTTGATTGATAAGGTCAATAAAACCCATGCCGGTATCTTGGGTTATACATTTGGATATTTGATACACCGGAAGGCCAATATCTTTGGAAAATTCATTGATGGTGAAACCTGGTTTCAGAAAAAGACGATCCTTGTCCAGCCCTTGATCAACTACTCTTTTTATATCCTCCATCTTCTGATCTCCGGGGTCATGATTGTGCCCGTTTTCGCCACCGGCTTGTTTAGGTTTCCTGGATTTCCCTGGCTCTTTGTATGGCTGCTGGCCGAGGAGTAGTGATGGGTACAAAAGCAAAAGTAAGGAGGAGAGCACCAGCCAGGTAGCTCCGGTTGTTTGAACCATATGATATGTCAACGATTTGTCAATCCAGAAAATGGTTAGGTAATAAGGGAGCCAGAGTCCAGCCTGGAAAAGCAAATAGAATATAATCCAGTTTTTCCAAATCCTGTCTTCGCGCGAGAGGGTTCTCTGCTTTTTTAACCACCATTGCATTATGAAGCATTGTGTCAGCCAATAACCACTGAACAAAATCGTTCGGAACGTCTGGTGAAAACCCGGGCCAAAAAACCGGCTTTCACGCAATAGCATAAACCGGTTCTGGTCATTGATCTCCTGAAGTATTAATGCCAATTTTTGGTGGTTGGACAAAGTGAATACGGGCCAGAAGTCTACCAGGTATATTAGGGCGGGTATGAAATGCAGGATGTCATACCACTTCCAGCTTCTTTTTTGGGTAAAATAGCGCACATACAAAAAAGGGAGTGGAACAAACAACAATGCGAAAAAACTACCCGTTCTGAACAAAAACGGCCAATGAACCAACAATTTGGATACAACAGCAAAACTGACCCAAATGCCCATGGCAAGCGTTATTTGACCAAAGGCTAAGGGTAGATTGGTAGGATTTTTTTTGATGCCAAAATAAAGTATGACAATACCGGAAACAATCCCCAAAATGGTGGCAGCCAAATGTACAAAGGTGACGAAGTTAAACGGTATTTCCATAAGTATATATCCCTGATCATCCCCCAATACTATAGGACAGGTCAGTGGTATTTTTATGAGTTGTCCAAAATAATGAATTTACTATTTAACCATACGAAAAAACACGTTAAGTTTTTTTAAGTTGGGAATAAAGTGTGTGCATTTGTCATTATACCCAATCACATTCATCTTATCTGGCGAATACAAAAAGATTTTCGCCTGGAGGAAACACAGCGTGACTTTATGAAGCACACAGCGAAGGAACTTTATCGATGATCAAGATGGGCGAGGCGAACCAGGTTTGGAAGATTTATTTGTGGGGTCGTCAGGCGACCAGCAATAATCAGCTGGATTTCGCTTCAGATTTACATTCGCATTACATAACTTTGAAATGGTAGATTAAAATCTTCCGGATTTATAATTCTATGAACAACACCTAAAATATTGCAGGACCTACCCGAATAAATGAAAGTAAAAATGAAAAGTATACAAGCAATTTTATTGTCGACAATTGGCCTGCTGGCCGTGGTACATGCCAACGGACAAAGTACACCTGCTAAATCACCCAAACTGATTGTACAGATCACTGTTGATCAACTCAGGAGCGACATGCCTGCATCAGTCTTAGACCGGTGTGGGTCAGGGGGCTTCCGCTATCTTTACGAAAAAGGTGTAGTTTATCAAAATGCACATCACCGGCATGCCAATACCGAAACTGTGGTGGGGCATGCTACCCTGGCCACGGGAGCAGACCCGGCCGAACACGGCATGATCGGCAATGTTTGGTTTGACAAGGCACTCGGGCGATCTGTGTACAACATTGAAGATGACCGGTATAAGCTAGTTGGCGAGGGTGGCGGCGTGGATAAAAATAACGAGAAGGACCCCACCCAGAAGGTTGCCAAGACTGACGGCCGTTCACCCAGAGCCATTTTAACCACCACGTTCAGTGATGAACTGGCACTGAGCACCAATGGAAAAGCGAAGATATTTGGAGTATCAGTCAAGGACCGTGGCGCAGTCACGATGGCCGGCCATGCGGGAAAGGCCTACTGGTTTTCCAAGGCCAAAGGAGAGTTTGTAACCAGCTCGTATTATTACGATGCGTATCCTAAGTGGGTAGACGCCTGGAATCAGAAAGGCCTTGCAAAATCTTATGCCGGGAAAAAATGGGATCTGATGTACGACAGATTAACCTACAAATATGGTGACTACGATAACATGACCTGGGAGACCAACCTGCCCGGTTATGGAATCGTCTTTCCGCATCCCTTTGGAGGAGCCGAAAGCAAGCTTTTCACCACCTTGTTGACCCTCAGCCCCGCAGGTGATGAACTCACCCTCAACTTTGCCCGGGAACTTATGGTACAAGAAGGCCTGGGCCAGGATGACATCACTGATTACATGTCTATCAGTTTTTCCTCTACGGATTATGTAGGACATGTGTTCGGTCCCTCAAGCCTTGAAAGCGAGGACAATTTGCTGCGTCTGGACAAGACCCTATCGGAACTAATCGCATTCATAGACAAGCATGTTGGTCTCGACAAGACCATCATCGTTCTCTCTGCGGATCATGGCGCGGCCCAGGTACCGAAAAGATTGAATGAATTTGGCATTGATGCGCAGTATTTCAGGCCCGACAGTCTTGAAAAACAAACGGTCATCAAAAACATCAAAGCCAAATATGGCATCGCTACGGAACTCATCTCAGGATTCAACAATCCTTACATTTATTTAAACAACGAAATCCTTAAAAAACAAAAGCTGGATATTAACGAAGTGTCGCGGACAATGGCTGCAGAACTCACAAAAATAAACGGCATAGCCTATGCAGTTCCAAGCATTGACCTGGTCGAGGGAAAAATACCAGATACCCGGCTTTACAGGCAGATCCTCCGGAATTTTAATCCCAAACGCTCAGGCGACATTTACCTGGTGTTAGAGCCCCATTTGTTTGTCAACGATTTTGACGGGCTTACAGTAGCCGCAACCCAAGGTTCTCCATGGTGGTATGATACCTATGTCCCTATTATTTTTACGGGCAATGGCTTAGAGGCAAAAACCATTTTCAGAGAGGTAGAGACAGTAGATGTGGCGTTGACGCTTGCCATGTATTTCAAAATCAATGCACCTTCGGGCGCAACGGGAGCACCACTTATCGAAGTGCTCAGCAAATAAATAACTTTGCTATCGATGGCTAAAATGCACATCTATTCGAAACGCGTTTGATTAAGCAGACCAACCCAAACGTAATTTCAAGTAACCCCAGGTTAATGTTGGTCGCCTTAAATTGAACGATCGCTAAAGTTGGTTGTACAAAGGGAAATCGAAACAGCCATTTTTGGATGATTAGAATTTGCCTTTCTTATCCTGAAGAGGTATAGAGGTTGTTAGGTTAGGAGACTAACATTAACGGGGCTGACCAAAACCTAGGAGGTTACCCCTCATAATGAAGGGCAAGCTAGCTCAAACAATAAAATTCCATCCATCAAACCGTTCTTGATACTTGCTGAAAACTCCTTACTTCTTGTTTACACTCGTCCACAATTTCTTTTGAGCCGTACCCAAATCGCCAAGATGATAAATACTAACTGATACATTTTTAAAGGTGAACTTGTTGTAGGGTTTTGCAACCAACTCCTTTAAAAAATCTTCCTTGGCCAAACCGATCGTAACATGCGGATTATATTTGGCACCACTATGATCAGGCACAAACGTATTTACATAGTGAGCAGTGCCACTCATTAGAGGTGTTCCATTTGCATTTTGTACAAACGCTGCATCCGTTCCCTCCACCATAAAGGGTTTAACGGCTTCGATTACTTTTGTATGAAAACGCATCAGGTTCACGGTTGTGTCTGCCGTGATACCGGCCAGGCCTAAACCACCAGCGGCTATATAGTAAAAGCCAGTGGCTGTCAGTCTTTCCTCAGTGGGCTTTTCTTTCTTAACAACTTTCGAAACTGCCTTATAAACTTTTTCGAGGTCGGTTCTTTTTACAAAACATTGCAACACCGTAACGTGAGGCGCATGGGTTGCATCCAGCGAAAAACTACCGGGGCCTGAATAATTCTTTTGCATGCTTTCGTTATAAACTTTTGCTGAATCCAACATGGTTTGATCCGGATCGAGCAAAACATCAATGGCAATTATGTCGGACTGAGCCAGTACCATCTGAGAGCTTAGTAAAAACACGATCAGCGCCAGGTAGCTGATGTTTTTAAGGAATGATTTTAGTTTCATGTTATGTATGTTTCTGAAGTTATTTATCACAGGGGTAAATTCTTTTCCAATCGGTTTTCATCTCAACAAGCAGCAAATCGTATTTTGCTGAATCACATCTAATCCCTTGCCTAAACAGGACTTGTTTAGCAATAATTACAAAAGTAAGAGTCCATGTGGTTTATAGGAAATTATTTCAGATGAAGTTTTTCAACGTGGAGAATGCTGGGTGCACATTACTTATTGTATCTGGTTAGTCTGTCCGTTGATTTCTATGGATAATCGTGATCCAACCTGTTGGGGCGCGTTTGCAACGCGTGCCGCTCCTCATTCTATCATGTCAATCTCCAAATACTCTTTCTTGTTGGAATAATAATCCCTTGCCGAACTGTACCGATACTCCCACGGCTCATCCACGATCTCGTCCATCACCGGATTATCGTGAAGGTAATCCAATTTTTGCTTCGTAAACTTTGCCGAAGTGAGCAACTCGGGGTGGTTCCCATCTTGCCAAACCTTGTAATTTTTTACCCTGCGTAAATGATCTGCCACAACGCTGAACAAATCCAGCATCCAACCCCTCCTTCTCTCGTTGATTCGGTCGATAGTAGCAATCAGTTCTTTGGATGTAAATTTTTTGAAATCCCTAAGAATACCTGACAAATTATTATCAGAACTAATAATGAGGTGAAGATGGCTCGGCATCAAACACCATGCATGGATCACCAAACCCTTTTCTTTCTGGCAGTGGCGCAATGAATCAATAATCACATGCTTCAGCTCGAAGCGAGTGAATAAATCTACCCAGCCTACCGTGACCATTGTTACAAAATACATCCCCTGTGGGTCATGGAACTTGTACTTCTCAGACATCTCATAAAATTAGAGTATGAGTGAAAGAGTTTCAAATGAAAATTAGGAGCGGTAAGCGTTCCAAACGCGCGCCAGCGAGCATGCCCTAATATTTTCGCATCCGGTTTTGTCGAAATTTCTCTTCCAAACGGGGACACACACCATTAACAAAATTGCCAAAGCAATTATCCCATAAAAGTAATGTCAGGGCTAATCCCTGAAGTTTTCAGTCAGGGTGTCACCTGAGCGTCATCACCTGACAATGCGGATGGTACCAATAGCATTAGTCATTTAATTCAGTTTCATCTTAGGTTCTAATGACAATTGCGGGATAATTTCCTGCCAATCTTCGTTGAAGCATGGCTACCAGTGATGGTTTCTCCACTACCCAACCCTTTTTAAATCCATATATTTACATTAAGTTAGTGAACTATTGACTCCTTTTAGCGTGCAGCTATTTTCTTTTGTTACTTCTAACCTAATTACCATAAACACATTATGAAAAGATCAATTTTACTTTCAATCGTGATGGCCTTTCTGTGCTTTGATGCCGTGGCCCAGAAAGCCGGGGCGAAGAAAGCTGCTGCCCCTAAAAATAATAATTGGCCGGTTTCCGAAATATCCCTTCAGTGTAGTGTCAATTTTAAGCCAGAGTAAATCAAAATAAATCGATAATGGACAAATTGCTGTACAAATACTTTTTCGTAATATTCATACTGTGACCTTCAATCGTATGGCCCCAGGTAAATGCTTCCACAGATTCTACCACAAATCTGCTCCTGCCGGTTTACCATGATACAACTAAATATGGTTATCCGGAAACCCGGCCGGTTGAACGTATCGGAGGGCCGGAAGACGACCTGGCGAAAAGCTTTCCAACCGAAGGTGCTATCTTCAAAAAGATCACCGTGCCGAGGTTAGCGACCTGGAAGACCGGACTGTACAAAAAAACCGGGATCAAACTGGCCCTGAGCTACCAAATTTCTTTACTTTACGCCTCAGAGGTGATAAGCTCTCCGGATCATGCCGCCGGGGGATTCTTTTTACCAGAGATCGAATGGGACATTTACAACCGTGGGAAGGATTTCCAGGGAGGAATAGTTGTGAGTTTTTTGGATGTTCATTCTTTCGGAAATTCCGCAGCGCCGGCATTTTTTTTCCAAAATACGGGTTCTCTGACGGCCCATGACCCCTTCTTTGTTGATAATGTTGATTTCGCC
>JBGSYX010000175.1:0-1607 GCA_041750735.1 Cyclobacteriaceae bacterium | reverse complement strand
TATATTAAACTTTTGCCAAATTGAGGAGGGTTCGCTACCCTTTTTGCAGTGGAGTCATATATAGGATCTTCTCCAAGGCCTGATATTCGTTTTATGATTTTCATAAAGTATCAAGCGTTCTTTGGACAGGGGAATATCAAGGGTAACTTTGATTGCATTGGCTGTGGCGAGTAATTTATTCGCTATTTTTGCCAATTCAGCAAGAATGGTAAAGCAGGCGAAGGAGATCCTGCTCTTGGGATTCCACGCTTGTCCCAATACTCAATCAGACTTGTTAAACCGCTTTTCACATATTGCAGATTTTGAGAGTCGACTGTTTCTGCAAGGTATGGTCTAAAAACTTTAAGAAATTCAAATACAGCCGCCTCTATTCCACCAGGGAAAGATGAGAGTAATCTAGGATGAAAAGTGACAAAGGGAGTGTGGCGCTGACTAATTGTAGCGTTAATCATTAGGAAAGGAAATTCTGCTTCACCATTGTTTAATTTATCATCAGAAGGAATCCATTTTTTAGGGGTTTCGATTTCCATCGAGAGCCACATAAAGAGTTTTTCTTTGAGGCCTACAGACAGCGCTTTCATCTGGTGCTCAATACACAAGAGGTAGGAAAGGCATTGAAGGCGATCAGACGAAAAACCTGATTTCTCCGTAACGACAGTGCTAGAAAGCTTGAAATTATGCATTTTTGCTGCATACTCGAAGAGAGATTTTGCTTCAGCCTTTTCCTCTTCCGTCGTAGTTTCATCGCGACGAACAGCCAGAGCAGCCATACTGGCTGCCATCAAAGAATTCTCGAAGGTATGGCTATCAAATTCGCTTAAGTCAATTTCGCCTCCAAAAATATAATTGATGGTTCCGATTTTGATTGTTTCTGGACCTCTACCAAACAGGCTTTTCAACATAGTGATTACTCCTCTTCCGATTTAATCATGTGTTGTCCGTTTTGAAAGATATTTCTCGCGGATTACCATGTCGTCTCCAAACCGCTCAAGACGATTTTTCGATCACGGCTGATTAACGGCAGGTTCAAAGCCAGCGCGGTGGTGGCAATGACGCGGTCTGGCAAATCAGGAATACCATCTCGAAAGACATTGCCGATTTGGTCGGCGACATCCGCATTCAGATCTGTCAATACAAGCCCGCTTTCGCCTGATTTCAATTCCTCGTCCAACATGGATTTCATATCGGGGGAAATGCGATATCAACGCCAGCCCACAGTCCGCGCAGGGACTTGCGTGCGGAGGAGATATCCTTGCCGAGTTTCTTCTCGATCTCAGGCAAGGCAAGCAAAATCACCTTCAACTGTTCGCTTGGCAGAAATTGACGACGCATTTTCAAAACACTGGTTGATGTTGGCGTAATCACAAATCGCCTCACGGGTTAATTATACCCCGATGAGTTTATCTCCGCGCCTATTTTCCGTTTGCCAAAACCTGCTCTGTCAAAAAGGTTGACATCTCTCCCCCTCTGCATATAATCACCCCAACGCGCAGAGATAAGTAATTGTGCAACGGTTCAGAGAGTCACTGGTCAGTGCGAAGTGACCCGCTAGACAATGAAATCCACTCTGCCAAAATTTCCTCGCAGGTGTGGAGCAATTTGACAAA
>JBGSYX010000174.1:0-10467 GCA_041750735.1 Cyclobacteriaceae bacterium | reverse complement strand
CGGTGGGATATTCACCAATAATAAACTTGGCTTAGATACATAAGGGCACGTAAAGGTATTTATCCCATTTACTAGGCCGTCCGTCACCCCAGCAGGCCGCTGAGGATAGCACAATTGAACCCATAAAAACAAAAGCAAAATTGATGTTGTTTTTCAGCTGACAGGCTCTCTTCAAAGATAAGAGTTGTATAATCTATTCAAGGCTTACCTCATGATTTGGTTAATTTCATTTTTTTATTTTGTACTCGGAGGATTTCTACAATGAGCCGCGTGCGCTGGCTTCTCATGTAGAAAGAAGATTACACGAACGCTCCCTTCTTCTTTAGAAGAATCCAAAACCAGATAAAATAATTCTTGAACTTATTCGCATCAAGTATTGCCCAACAACTCACGAGATTACTGTTATGTCAAATAACAATTACTACAAAGGAAAATTTCTACTTTCAAATGAATACATGGCAAATTTCAATAATGCGAGATCTATAAAGAGAGAAGAATTGGATAATCTGCTAGAAAAAAAACATATACAGATTGAAGGAAAATTTGAGCTTTCTAAGACTGAAGTTACCTATATTAGATTATGGCCAAACTCATTTTATTTCCGAAAAGGTAATTTTAAACTGAATAGCGAAATTGTTACCCATAGAAATATCATTCTCGCTCCAGACACCATAATTGGAGCTCGGGTAAATTCCTTTAGAATACCGAGGGTCGTTTCAGCACATTTAATCTTAGAGGGTGCCTATCTTAAAAAGGGGATACATCCTTTATACCAAGGTATTGTCGATCCAGGTTATTCTGGAAAATTAGATTTTATTCTTATAAATGGGACCGATAAGGAAGTAGATATTAATTTATCTGACCCTATTTGCTTAGTTGTCTTAGAAACACCCAATATTGACAGTTTTATTGAAGACTTTATTAATGGTACATCAGAATATGAACAAATATCTGCTCAACAAACAATGTATACAAATACAGAAGAAAAAAATGATTATATTTCTAATGATACGTTGAGTGACACTTCAACAGATTTACTTCTTGATATAGTCAAACACCCTGACTTTATGTCCAGTAAAAACACGAAGGATAAATATTTCGATATGCTAGAGATACTGTCTGATGATTATGAAATCCAGATGAAAGAAGAAAGAGAACAAGAATATATATGGATCGTGGTAAATGATTCAGGTGAGGGAATAATCTATGAATGAATATGATTATTGGGCCCGTGGTATTAGTTTTCTTGATTTAGTAGTAAACATTGCACAGCTCTTAAGAAGCATTGTCACAAATCGCCAATCCGGAATCACAAAACAAGTTTTATTGTTATACGAAGGTTTAAAGACAGTATTAATTAATTTGAAGATACTGAATACCCAACTGAACAAATGGGCCGCGGGAGATCATTCTGATGATGTGCGATCCAAGGTGACAAAGAGTGGTTCAGAGCTTTTCTATGCTCTTGATGTTGTTTTTGGTGTGTGGGACAAACCCCCGCTTTCAAACGTTTTAGAAATTTACAACCCGGACCTTTATAATAATTGGCCAAAAACCATAGCATCTGAAGATCTTTCCGCAGGAATTTCAGTAAAAGCTCTGAATGATGATAGGTTATTAAAAATAGCTATCAGAAAAATTCCTGAGGCGATTATTAATGTTGAAAAGGCATTGAAAGATCTGGTGGATTTCATAGTCAAAAATTACACTCCGGAGGAAATTGGAAAACAGATAAATTTCAAACCAGAGGAAATTGGAAAACAGATAAAATCTAAATCCAAAAAATAACTCAATTGTAGTAGTCAAGATTTAATCTGATACGCTTTATCCAACCAGCTCTTCATGACGCTGCTATAAACCCGCAGATTAAAAAGCAAAACAGATGTGGTTTTTCAACTGGTTGGGGAATTCTCAGATAATAAAGATATTACAATATCTAACTCGACTCGGCACGAAAAATAAAACCTAGTAGCAACAGCCCTCCCAAATTATGAAGAGGGCTATAATTGACTTCGTAAGCAAGCACGGCTGTCATAATAATAAAAATTACACAGTTTATTTTCATTATATTCAACCAATTTAGGGAGTTTATATGGAATAATTGCAGCAGATCAAATATCCGTAAAATTTCTAGGCGGGCGCTTGGTCATAGATAAGTTGGGAGTCAAAGATGGAACAAGAAAAAAATGAAGGCAATGCACCACCCTCGTTTGCATCCGATTTTCGGGCGAGAATAATCCGGGCTTTAAGAAACGCACGTATCCGCCTAAGTCTGCCAGGGATCTCCTATGAGATTTCGTCAGAAGACCTACTAGGCCGACAAACTATCGATCAACGCCTAGAGAGGCTTGGTTCTATAAAAGCCGACCTCCAAGCTTCCATCTCGGCGGTGGAAGAACTTGAATTTGAAGCAAACCAAAAAAAAAGGGAAGTTAATGAACTGGAGGAAATCGTACAACGACTCAATGAGGATAAGACTACTGCTGAAGGTCTACTTCGCCTTCCCGAGGATACCTTTACAAGAGTTTTTGCACGCGCGGTTTCAAAAGGCCGTGGGCGGGGCATTGTCGAAGGTGTGGTTATTGGATTTCTCACAGGAACAGCATCCAGCTTCCTTGTCTGGTATCTAACAAAGCCTTAGCACTGCGCCCAATACAGCGTGCACCCGACTGGTGGGAGTCTGCGCGTTTTCAAGCAGTTTTCGTGGCTTGAAATTGGTTCCGTCAAAATGACGTTGTTTCGTCCCACCCACCGCGGGTAACGCAAGCCGTTAGGCATCAGGTGTCGAATAAGTAATTTATAGAAATGACCAATGGTTACTGTCATGAATTCTATTGCCGATGTTCTGATTGTCACTGTTACCAAAATCGAAAGCAGAGCGGTTATTGATGTTTTTCAAGGCATTAGTGGTCAAATGCCCGAACCGATATCTATTGGTGACCGGATGTATCACAACCTTGGTATGATCAACGGTGCACGTGTGTTTATTACACAATCCGAGATGGGAGCTGGTGGGCTAGGCTCATCTCTACTGACAGTACATAAGGGTATCGCCGCGCTCTCACCCATTGCTGTTGTTATGGTGGGTATCGCCTTTGGTGTCAATCCTGAGAAGCAATCTATTGGGGACGTTTTGGTTTCACGGCAAATTTTGGAATATGAACCTCAGCGCGTTGGCACAGAAAAAGGCATTCTCAGCCGAATTCCGCGCGGCGACCGACCGCATGCCTCTCCATGGTTAATTGACCGATTCCGAAATGCTGACCTATACAGGGATAAGCCAAGTTACAAAGTGCATTTTGGCCTAATTCTTTCTGGCGAAAAACTGGTTGACAATCTAGAATTTCGTCAGCAATTGTGTGAGCTCGAGCCAGAAGCTATTGGCGGTGAAATGGAAGGCGCGGGGCTTTATGTAGCTTGCCAAGACGCTAAAGTCGATTGGATATTGGTCAAATCCATTTGTGATTGGGCCGATGGGCATAAAGATAAAAATAAAGACAATCAACAGCAATTGGCCGCTCACAATGCAGCCAGTTTTGTGCTACAAGTACTCCAACATGCGCCTCTCCGCCAACCGCTACATGCAAAGCATCATCCTCTTTTTAGCTTGGTTCCTCAAACGAATGAGTTTATCGGAAGAGATGCCGAGAAACATACTTTGCAGTCTGTTGTTAATGACCACCAAAAAAGAATAATATGGATTGGTGGGATTAGCGGTATAGGCAAGACATATCTGGCCGCCTGGTTATACCAAAAGCTTAGTGAAAATGATAACTCACTATTGCTGTGGGTAGACTGCCAAAAAAAGAGTGTGACCCTAGAGATATTATTGGATGCATTAGCTGAAGTTTCGGGCGATTCGGACTTAATAAAGTCTATTGGTCATCCTTCTAGTCACCTATCAGACCGAATAGAACAAGTGCTTCTGAAATTTATGGAACCTAAAAAGGCAATACTCTTCCTCGAAGATTATCACCGTCTCGAGAATTTAGATAAGCATAATAGTTTGGATGAGTTTTTGGTTCAAGTTGCATTGTACAGCAAGCAAGTTAAAATTGTTCTCATTGGACAGATTCGTCCACATGTATTCGATAACCCTAAACTACGGGGAACATTCTTTGATCTGCAGTTGAACGGTCTAGCTGTAGAGTATACTAGGGAATTTGTGGGGATTCCGGCCCTTACTAATAAACAAACTCATGCGATTTGGAAAAATTGTGCGGATGGCACGCCTGTGGCTATGTTTCTATTCAGTACAGCTGCGAAACGATCCCCGTTAAGCGAATTACTTATGCTGCCGTTATGGGATGTTGACGAAACAACGCCACAATGGCTAGAACCAATCCTAAAAAATCTTACTTCGTCAGAATTCCAGTGCCTGCAGGCAGCATCAGTATTACGTGCGCACATTCCATTCAAGACATTGGAATATTTGTATAGCGGTGATGATCTAAATTTAACCTTGGCCAGACTTCAAAATAGAGGATTGCTCGATCACGAACCCGGTAGCGATAATTGGCATTTCAGGCATGATATTATTCGTGATTATGTTCGTGAGAAAAAAATCACTCCGGTTGATCGAATTGAGTTTGATCGACGGATAGCATTGTATTATGCGCGTTTTGTGCTGGAAAACATCAACGATTCGAATAAGCTGTACAGCGAATCCACAAATATTTTAGGCGCAGTAGATTGGTATAGGCGAAAACAGCAGGGAACATCAAATACGATAACTACCCAACTGCAAATTTCTCTCGACTTAACGGAGTCAGCGGTAATACCGCTCATATACGTTATTAGCGAATTAGCCAATTGGGCTGGCGATACGATGTGGGCGATAGATTTGTGTAACGAAGCGATTGATCTCGCCCGAATAAAAAAGGAGTATCCTATTCTGGCGAAGGCATTAAAACAGATGGCTCATTTAACCGCCATCAAAGGAGATATACAGTCAGCAATTAGACAACTAAGAGAGGCAGTTGAGATTGGTCGGCTAGCTGGAGAAAAAGCCTGGGATACAAGACTGACATCGTGTGACTATTTAGGTGGTTTATTGATAGATGAAGGCAGGAATCGTTATCCTCTAGCAGAACAGTATGTTCAAGAAGGCCTAAAGATTGCCAAGCAGACCCAGGATTATATTGCAGTAGCTAGACTGGTTGGTAAGTTAGCCTATATATATCGCGAGAAGGAATTTGAAAAGGCTTATGCGTTTTATCAAGATGAGCGCATCAACCTTACTGGTGTGCCTTTAGCGATTCTGCTTCTGGGGATAATACCTCGTCTGACCGAATTAGAACGTTTTAACGAAGCAAAACGTTGTATCCACGAAGCCCGAAATATATTTGTATCAGAGCACAATTTAGGTGGAATTGCTTATACCTGGCGACTGCAGGGGAATTGGTATTGGGAACAAGACAGACTTGATTTAGCTGAAGAATGCTTCCATGAGGAGGAACGGCTGCGGCATTTGGCGGTAAAAGAAAAAGGAGAAGATATGTATCATCTGCGAGAAGCTCTATCATTAGAACACTGGTTTTATCATGACACAGGTCAACTTGAGAAGGCAGAGCAGTGCCGCATAAAATATCAAGCCATCCAGAGTGAGTCTGATTGGGTCCCTCCGCAGATGCTTGGCCGAGAGGCTGATTTATTGAATAGTAAAGGTAACTTTAAGGATGCATTTCAACGATGTCAAGAAGCCATCATGCTCTTAAATAAACAAAACGATTTGGGCATTTTCGCATGGCTCATAGGGATCCAAGCAGATAGCGTTGCCGGACAAGGGAAGTATAAAGCAGCAGAACAATTGTATGAGGAAATGCTACAAGCAAGGATTCCGTTAAATGAACCGAATTTTACAGGCGATGATCTAAAACACATAGCCAAATTCTACCTTGAACAAATGGGAGATACCGGGCAAGCATGCGAATATCTCCAACGAGCATTGCAGGAATACCAGCTTGTTGACGCTAAGAAGGCATCTGCCGTAAAGGAAGAGTTGCGAGATTTACAGAGCTTGTAGAAATACCACGGACATGCGGTAATTCACCCGCTAGTAAAACAAGTGTGTTCGGGCGAGTTGGCTTTCGCGTAATGGTTGTTCTGGCAGGCTGGCAAGAATGCCTAACATCGGCTTGCACACCGCCCGTTGCTACGCAGCGAATGGGATTCTGGCCTTATTAGAGAAGTTATGGGTTGGGTTTCATGCCTTGCAAGAACCACAGCGGCGGGTGAGCCGGACGTCATATCACTTGGTGTTTGCCCGCAAATATAAAACCAAAATGGATATTTTATTTCAATTGAATGGAACGTTTATGCAAGACAAAGAGGTTGCTACTATCGAGGAATAATAAATCATTTTTTCTTCGCCGCATACACATCCCCCGGAACAAGGAATACCTGGCGTCCCAACTCAGTTTCGCAGGTGTGATGACGAAGCCTCGGATCACCTGCTATTCCCATACGTACATTCATTCCGCACTCGGGGCAACACCACTTTTTTAAAGTTGACCTTCCCTTCGCTTCTCTTCCTAGCCAATCCTCCAGATATTTAAACCAATCAATCTTTATTTCTTCTGTCGGAGGCATGTCAGGACGTTCAATTCCCAATTCATTCATAAGTTGTGCAAAAACTCCATCGGCTACCGCAACATGGCATCCCTTTACAGGCATTGGGTGAAGCCCCAGGCCTTCGCATTTATCGACAAACTCTTTATTGTGATATACCTTGCCGGGTTTTATCGGATCTTCGCCGAAATTCTGCTGCCACAAATGCACTTGCTCATGAAGAAGTGTTTCGAGCTGCGCCCATCTTCCGAATTTCCAAACCTTTTTATCTTCCTGAACTTCATACTGCTCGGTATTGAATGTTATCTCATCCAGAAGCCCTACGGGGTTTCTGTGGAGGGTATAGGCGGCCAGGGTTCTATTGTTTCTCAAATTGTCAAAAGAAATAACTGGATCAGGCAGCCGGCCCCTGTCGGTGTGGAGAATAGGATCAAGGAAGCGGTCTTTAAAAAGTATCGCCTTGTCATAGAGGTACTTTGCCTCCTCGGAATATTCCCAGTCCTTTGCGATCTCGGCATTTTTCCTGATCTCCGGCTTGGGGTTTGCGGTTTCAATAAGTATGCCTCGTTCAACCATGATTTAAAATCCATATAAACTTCCATCCTCCCATTGATCCGTGTCGTCAAACTCGTGTTCCTGCCGATATTCTTCGAAGTGCGATTCCATGTTCATCTCCGCTTCGGCTTGAGCCTGTTGCTGTTTTTCCTTTTCCTCAAGAAATGCGTTGTAGTAGCTTCTGAGCGCATAATCGACGATTACCGTCATGGGCAAGTGTGTCTCCTGGCTTAATGTATAAAGCTCTTTAATCCGGTCTGAGTGGATCTTTGGCTGGTAAAAATTTTCGTCGTCTTGTCGATCAATTCTCTCTTTCATGTTCGGGTTATGTTCGTTTTCTATAATTACAAACATTAACAGCCGCAATTTTAAAAATCAAGCACCATTTACGGGTGTTGTTCGGGTATTAGACCCATAGAATTCTGACGCTTTCGCTTGCCTTTTTCGTAATTTATCAGCCACCCTGTCGTATCAAGGACTTCGCCCTTTTAGGGCTTGCAAGTCACGCCAAAGGCGTGATCCTTGACCCACCAGGGAACCCGGCTGCGTCAACAGAAGTGCAGGCAAGCTCAACGCCTGCTAGAATACGAAAGGAGGTGAAAGATATGAAGAAAACAAATAAGCAATGGTACCCATATGAGCAAGTCGGTAATTTCTTTAAGTTAGTAGATGACGTACTCATCTCCAGTCCTATGAATGCCGATGGTTCAAGGGATACCGAAGAAGTTGAGGTTGAGTTTGAAAACCTCGAACTTGAACCGGGTGAATACGAGAAAGACGGCGTAAAAATGACATTCATCAAATATTTAAGAGCAATACAGGAAGAACTGAAAAGAAAAGAATAATACAAGAAAGGCCGGAGCATACCCGGCCTTTTTTTGCTTCGGTTCATCTCCTATCCTTTTCACCCTAGCTGCTCCATCAAAAAGCTTGTAGGTTACATTGCACACCTCCCTTGCTCGTCAAGGGTCTTACGATGAACTTCGCCTACGGCTTGCCCTTGACTTTGCTTCAGTCGGCGTGCGGGTAAGTCAAGTAATGAAGCTAGTGCTTCACTTTACAAAGCACAAAAGAGAAAGGGGGTGAGAAATAAATGGATCCAAACACACAAACGCAAGAAATTAACGGAAAGGGTAATGGAGACTTGTTGGTAATAAAAAAAAGCCGACCTATAAAGGCCGGCTCTCTTCGTGAAGTTAATCATAGCATATTTGATCCAAACAAGTACATGCTCAAATTACCTAAAACCAAAAAAATTCAGCTGACCAACGGCCAGGTGAAGTGGGAGAAAACTGAAACCGATTATCTGCCTGTTGCCGCCCGAATAGCCTGGTTCAGGAAAGATCACCCCGATTGGAGCATCATCACAAAAACGATCCAGTTGGCCAATAAAGCCGTGGTGATGAAAGCAATCATCAAGGACTCAAACGGCAGGATCATCGCTACAGCCAGGAAAAAAGAAACCGAGATCGGCTTTCCCGATTATATAGAAAAAGCCGAAACCGGAGCAGTTGGCAGGGCATTAGCCATGTGCGGATACGGGACACTTCAAGCGCCTGAATTTGACGAAGGCGAAAGGATAGCCGACGCACCTGTAGAAAAAGTAAAAGGCAAGAAGTGAGTCTTGCTAGTGGCCTTGTGGTTATAAAAGCTACAAGGCCACAAAGGAGGACTTAGAAAATGGGAAACAAGAGAATGTTTACAACACCAATAGACAGGATTTTAAAGAATCACTCTGGCTGGTCAGGGGTCAAATGTAGGATATGCAAAAGAGAAACGACAAACGCCCAATACTCATACAGCATGAGATTTTTTAAAAAGCCGCTTTGTAGGAGTTGCCAAAGTCTTGAGTTCTATCAAGGAAGAGTCTAGCATTTTGGTCTTATCGCAATATTAGTATAAACTCAACAGGGATTGTGGTAGAGATGAGGTTTATGGACATTCACGCCAAAAAAGGACGCAATTTTCCGACAGCTTCAATTCTCCTCTTCGTTTTTTTGTTAGTTCTTGCGATTTATTTATATACAAAAGCAGACAACCTAAGCAAGAATTATGCGATGAAAAATGATACCGCTCACGTTGAATATGTTCCTCCAACTGCAAAACCAACTCATACTGTTGAAGAAATAAAAAAAAGAATAACTAGCCACCTGACACTTTTAACAACAGAATAGTTGATCGGCACGGGTTCTCCAGTAAAATCGGTTTTGCCGAACCATTTTACGAAACGGAGTAACCCAATGCCGACCAACCAACTTTATGATACCTGGAAAATGCGAATCATGGAACTGCGACCAGGACAACGGATCACCCAAATTCGAGCTTTTGTCTGGTTGATGATAGGAATATATCTGAGCCGTTCGGTGAACTTGAGCAAAGTAGCGTGCAAGATACCCGGAGAAGCGAAATTGACGAGTACCACACGTCGCCTGAGTAGGCTGTTGGATAATCCCGCCATCCGCGTGCGGGAATGGTACCGACCGATTGCCCAAGAATGGTTGGCAGCCCAGTTTCGAGCCATCGGAGAGATCCGTTTGATCGTTGACGGGTCGAAGGTTGGTTTTGGGCATCAATTGCTGATTATCTGCCTGGCCTATCGCAAGCGTTCCATTCCAATTGCCTGGACATGGGTAAAACATGTGCGTGGGCATAGCACGGCCAGGAAGCAGTTGGCATTGCTGGCCTATGTTCGCCAGTTGCTGCCAAAAGGTGCGGCGGTTTTTCTGGTAGGTGATACTGAATTTGGGCCAGTTGAGGTTCTGCGCCATCTGGATAACTGGGGCTGGTTCTATGTTTTGCGTCAGAAGACGAACACGCTTGTATGGGTGAATGAGAAGCAAGGCTGGCAAGAGTTTGGCAGTTTTGTTCAAAAGGCCGGTCAGAGCGTTTGGTTGGGCCGAGCCTATCTGGCGCAGAGCCACATTTATCCGGTGAACCTGCTGACGCATCGGGAAAGCGGCGAAAAAGAGCCTTGGTGCCTGGCTACTAATTTGCCCGATCGTCAAATGACCCTCTCTTATTACGCTCGCAGAATGTGGATTGAAGAAATGTTCGGTGACTTTAAAAAACATGGCTTTGACCTCGAATGTACGATGCTCCGTCATTTTCTGCGCTTGTCTCGCCTTACTTTAGCTGTAGCTTTACTTTATGTTTGGCTGACTTCTGTCGGCGGCCGTACCATCCGAGATGGATTGCGCCATTGGGTGGACCGTGTTGACCGCCGGGATCTGAGTATATTTCAGATTGGACTGCGTTTTGTCGAAAGGAAATTGACCAATGCCCTACCTCTTCACTCTATCCCATTATTCACCTACCTGTGACAGGAAACTGTCAGGTGGCTAG
>JBGSYX010000173.1:0-3263 GCA_041750735.1 Cyclobacteriaceae bacterium | reverse complement strand
TAAATTGGCCGAGCGAATGCGCAAAAACAACTATTTTGTATTAAATTTTACTTTTCATTCCAACACCCTAAAATATGGCTTGAACCCTTTTACTACCAGCTACGAAGATGAAAATATATTCTTGAAAAGAATTGATGATTTTCTTTCCTTTTCGATGAATAATAGATATGCTAGCGAAACGTTAAGAAATATTTCTATGCAGAATATGGAGGTGTGAATTGATTAGTGTCATCATCCCCACATACAATGCTGGAATATATATTGAAGAAGCATTAAACAGTGTACTTGGTCAAACCTATATTGATTATGAAGTTATAGTTATTGATGATGGATCAATTGACAATACACAGGAAATTGTTGAGTCTAAATTTCCTATGGTTAATTATATTTATACCCATAATCAAGGTGCCTCAAGGGCTAGGAATATTGGAATAAGCTATGCAAAAGGGGATTATGTAGCTTTTTTGGATGCTGATGACTTATGGTTGCCTGAAAAATTAGAAAAGCAATTGGCAGTGTTTGATGAATATCCTGAAGTTATGCTTGTTTTTACAGAATCTTGTAGCTTTGATAAAAATGGCTTCAGGAATAAGCCATTTTTAAAGAAAGAGCGTTTGATGAAAGGTGATATTGTAAAAAATATATTTATTCATAGCTATGTCGGTACCCCAACTGTAATGATTAAAAAAAGTGTTATTGATGAAATAGGATTTTTTGAAGAAGATCTCATTGTTGCTGAGGATGATAACCTCTGGCTTCGCATCGCCATGAAGTTCAAAATCGCCCTTGTTGACGAGGATCTCGTCCATTGTCGCATCCGGGAAAATAGCCTCACGACGACCCCTGGAAATTTTTTTAAAGGTGTTAATGATCATATTGAGCTTTTATATAAAAAATACCCGAAAATTACAGAACATGTCGGCAAAAGGCTGATCCAGAAGAAAAAATCTGAATGCTATTACAGCCAGGGATACTTCTACTTTTCAGAATACCAATTTAAACTTGCTAGGAAAATGCTTGTACAATCCTTTTTTATTTTACCACAAGCTAAGAGCATTTTTTTCTGGGCTTGTTCTTTTCTTCCTGATTATTCTATTAAGCGACTTAAAGTTTTGAAAAGACAAATGAAAATTTCAATTTTTTGAATAAATTGCAGTATATCTTAATATAACTTTTGTTTCAGACCGTTGATGATTACAATTTTTTTCCGATATGACGATTACTCTTCACTCAGTCCAATAGAGGTAGATATTGGATTAATTGATATAATGCGAAGGAATGCTGTGGAATGCCTGTTCGCGGTGATTCCAGCGGTAACTATCGGCGAATGCCATGAGCCTGGTGACCGCGATGAACTAATTTTGGAGGGAGAGAAGCTGGTGCTGCTTAAACAGGCAGTTGAGGATGGTGTTGTTGAGTTGGGGTTGCACGGTTGGAATCATCGAACACTCAGCACGGCTCTCCCTCCAAACCCAAGCGAATTTTTAGGGTTACCGTTCGAAAGACAGGTCAGTATCATCAACCGAGGTTATAATTTTTTAAAACAAAAAATTGGAGTCGCTCCGGCAGTGTTTGTGCCGCCATGGAACAGTTATGACCTGAACACCCTGCATGTTCTTGCGCAAGTTGGCATAACCACCATATCTGCGCACCGATATTCCATCTTTGATGAATCTTTTTCTCTTTCCTATACTCCTGTCACTGTTGAAATACAGAACTTACGCAGAGCAATCGATTGTGCTCGGTTATTCTCCGATGAAAGCCCGGTAATCGGCGTTATGTTACACCCATATGATTTCTGTGAGTCCGGGGACAAGCTATGCACAATCACGCTGCCTGATTTTGAGAGAAATCTAAAATGGATTAAAGAATGCGCCGATGTAGTCATAAAATCAGTGGGCGACTGCTCAACAGTTAAATTTCCCATGAATGCAGCGAGGTTCAAGTATAATAGCCCATCTGTTATCGAAAATATTTATCCTCCTTTTATCAGGAAGGTGCACCAGGATTTCACCTATATGACTGAGCATTTCGCCAGGAAAATAAAGCGGAATAAAGTGTTGGCGGCATTGTTTTTCCATTTTGGTGTTGCAACAGTAGCTGCTTTCGCTACGCTTCTGGTGCTGTTACAGGCGCCTAATTTAAAGAGTTCCGCAATGTTTTTTCTCACATGTTCACTCCTTTTCAGCATCGTTGTGCTTATCATCCGTTCGGTTTGGTTCAGGGGCTTATATTTCAGAGCAATGACGCTTTTGTCTCTTTTTATTGGTACATTGACAGTACTTTTTCTCTTCCCGTATCAGGCATGATAAAATCAATAAAAAGAAGAATCCCCTCGACTCTTAAAAGAAGGGTTAAGCGAATTCTGCGAAATGCCTGGGAATCAGCCGTTTACCGACTTTCTAATAGGCCCAATCCAGGCAATGATGTTCGCCATATTGTGTTTGTTTGTAAGGGAAATGTTTGTCGCAGTGCGTTTGCAGAGCACTTGCTCGGGTCAATTCTGCGCCAGAATGGCAACGCAGGTAGAGTGAAAATAGAGTCCTGTGGTCTTGATGTTGACCAAGGAGGTCACTCGCCGGCCGACGCTGTTAAAGCCGGTAGGTTGTTTGGAGTTGATCTGAGCCGGCATCATTCTAGGGGTATTTCCATTTGCGACTTGAAAAACGCCGACCTGATTGTAGCAATGGAGTGCAGCCATTTTAATCGTCTTGTTACCCGATTCCCTGAATACAGAAACAAGACTGTACTGATGAGGGATTTCACCCCTTTTCCAGGCAGTCTCGTCTGTAACATTCACGACCCATTCGGCCTTGGCGAGCAAGAATTTCACCGGTGTTTTAGACTTGTTCAAAAAGCAGTTGAGGGGCTCGTTCTTTATATGCGGCACCCAAATAAGCATTTGTGAAGATGCGGCCAATGATGAAAGTCCCTGTAACCGACCTCTATAAACTTAAACCTCTCGCCATCTGGCGAACCTTTGCCACGGACAGTTTTCCCTTCTGGATGTCCTGCGCCTATCTGTTTTTCGAGTACGTTCGTCCACAGGCAATTTGGCCAATTTTTTCTGTTTACCCGTATTGGGCAAGAACCTTCCTCTTGCTTGCGCTCATAGGTTGGATATTCGACAAGCAGAAACAATTTGTTTGGACAAAAATTACTACAGGAATTTTCGTTTTTCTATTGGTGATTATTTTGTCATCAATGAACGCTTATTGGCCTGATATTTCATTGTCCAAATTCATAGATTTTTTCAACTGGGT
>JBGSYX010000172.1:0-16031 GCA_041750735.1 Cyclobacteriaceae bacterium | reverse complement strand
AGATCCTGCACATTGAAGTTTTCTTCCGGGATGTTTCTTTCCGCCAGATCAAACAGCCTTTGCATGAACTGTTCGTCTGCCTCGGAAAACTCAATTTGGTGAAATTGGGTTTTATAGGAATCTATATCATCAGTTTCAATTTTAAATAAATCCAGCAGATTCGCTGAAACCGTTATCTGATTTGGTGGTGTGATCAGACACATCCTTTTGGCGGATTGGATGGCCGTTTCAAAAAAACCATCCGTATGGTGCAGCGGCTGACATTTATAAATTGCCAAACGAAAAACTATCCTTCCATCTTCACTGATTGTATTTTCTTGATTTGAATCAGATAAATCATGTTGAATTTGAAGAACACATCTTATGGCATTGATAGCAGATTCGAAAACGCCAATCAGGTTGCCATCAGAGGAGTGTTCGACGAATCGGCCACCAAATGAGTCCAAGGTATCAAGCACTGTTTTTTTTGCGCTGAAGGGAATGGTCAGTTTGCGAAATTGTCGGGCATTATCCAATAAAGTAATTCCGCGGATATCAGCCACCAACAGTATTCTATTTGCATTATCAATCGAACCATCATGATTTATTGTCAATCCATGATCAATGAATTGCTTTTCACCCATGAATAAATTAAAAAATCCCGGCTCGACTTCCTGAATATTACAGGCTATGTTGCCGTGTGCAATCTGGTGGCAAAGCTCACAAGCTTTCGGATCTGGCCCTTCAACGAGGCAAAATACAGAACCGGAATCCTCATTGACCCAAAATTGGTGGTATTTCACCCCGAATTTTTCCTGAACAGATATGTCTGCAATGTGGGCTTTCTTGACATCTTCGACGGTGATGCTTTCGAATTGGTGGAAATCCATGTATAGTGGCATGGTCAGATTATTTATTGGTTCACAATATCACAATCCCCCTTCTGCATTCAGACAGAGACGCCTCCTAAGTATTAGGGCTCCTTTTTCACATTATTCCTATTTACACGTGCCTAGGAATAAATTGGTTTGGCATATTTGAATAAAGCCAACAATCGCTCGGTATTATTTAAGTGAATTTTGGATAATTAAAATTACCGTTTTAAATGCTATAAAACCAAAATAATATCCCGCTACATATCCGGTGATTATTTTTATGCTCCATATAAACCGGATTTGTTAGGACTTATTAGAATACAAATGTGTGGACAGACAGGTCGATCACTAATCCAAACTAACAGGAATTTACTCCAACGCTGAACTCAATGCACCAGTACAGCTCTGCACCTTACATTGCCGTCCCTCAGTTTTTGTATGGCATCATTCACTTGATTGAATTTGAAAGTTTCGGTCACAGGAAGGATTTTGTGCCGGGCAGCAAAACTAAGCATAACGGCGATACTATTTGGGCTGCCGACTGCTCCTGAGGAAATGACCTTTTCACCAACTAACATCGGGAACAAAGCAAATTGGATGGGCTCCAAAACCGCACCTACCAAAATTAATTTGCCTTTTGGACGCAATGTCACAATGTATGATGTCCAGTCTAGTGGAACGTTCACGGTTGAAATGATGTAGTCGAATGCATTGGCCCATTTTGCTAATTCGGTTGAATCGGAGGAGTTAACAAAATTGTGAGCGCCAAGTTTTTTTGCTTCGGCTTCTTTTCCGGATGAATGTGAGAATACCGTAACCTCGCATCCCCAGGCGCGAAGAAATTTAATGGCCATATGACCCAGACCCCCAATGCCGATTACTCCAACCCTGTGGGTAGGTTCTACATTGTGCTCCAGCATTGGACTGAATACGGTTATTCCACCACAAAGCAACGGACCAACTGATAGAGGATCGAGGTCGGCAGGAATGGGGATTGCCTATTCGGCATTGGCACGGACCCTTTCTGAAAATCCACCATAAGGTCCTAAAACGGTTGGAACGCCTGAAGCACACAAGTTCTGGTGGCCCGTCAAGCAAGACTCGTAGGTGCCGCATGAGCCAGACACCCAACCTACGCCGACTCGCTGGCCTGGTTTAAGATTTTTTACATGTGACCCTACTGCTTCAATAATTGAACCACATACCACTAATAAACCAACCTTGCTCTGATCGTATGAGGGATCTTCTTTAGTTGCTTAAGCACCGAAATATCCAATTCACTCTCTGTTTCGATGATCACGTAACCGATCTCCGGATCTGTCTGAAGGTGCTCTGCGGATATGTTGATACCCCTGGAGGTAAAAAAGTTATTGATCTCGCGTAGTACGCCGGGAACGTTTTCATGGATATGCAGAAATCGTTGTTTGGAAACATTGGCTTGCAATGACACCTCTACAAAATTTACCGCCCCAATAGTAGAACCGCGGTCACTGAATTTTACGAGCTTCTCAGCGACTTCCAGGGCGATATTGGATTGTGCCTCGCGGGTGCTTCCACCGATGTGCGGCGTGAGAATTACATTTTTGAATTCCTGAAGCTCCGTCTCGAATGGATCTTCATTGGAAGCCGGCTCCACCGGAAATACGTCGGCCGCTGCGCCAGCAAGATAGTTAGTGCGCAGACCTTCAGCAACTGCTTTATAGTCTACCACATCACCACGGGAGGCATTGATAAGGCAGGCTCCTTTTTTCATTTCTGCAATCTGAGCTCTTGAAATCATGTTTCTTGTCAGTTCGGTGGAAGGTACATGAATGGTTACCGTGTCTGATACATTGAGCAGATCGGTAAGACTGGCCATAGGCCTTGCATTTCCCAGACTCAGCTTTTTCTCGATATCATAATAGACAATATTCATACCCAGGCTTTCAGCGAGTATGGACACCTGTGAACCTATATGTCCGTATCCGATTATGCCAAGTGTTTTGCCTCTTACCTCTACAGAATTGCGTGCTGACTTCATCCAGATATGTTCGTGGGCAAGGGCATTTTTTTCCGGAATACCCCGCATAAGCATAATGCATTCGGCTATAACCAATTCTGCGACCGATCTGGTATTGGAAAACGGGGCATTAAAAACCGGTATGCCCATCATTTTAGCAGACATCAGGTCCACCTGGTTTGTGCCAATACTGAAACACCCAATGGCAATGAGTTTCGGGGCCTTTTGAAGAATTTCCCTTGTCAGCATCTGGCGGCTTCTGATGCCGATGATATGTGTATGCTGGAGTTTTGCGATAAGTTCTTCGTCTGACAATGCTTCTTTGTAGCATTCGATATCGCTGTACCCGTTTGACCGGAAGTGCTCCAAGGCATTTTCATGAACGCCTTCGAGCAGTAGGACCTTAATCTTGCCTTTATCGAGTGAATATTTTGTCATCTTCGAATATTCTAAAAATTTTTATACTATATGTTCCAAAAAATGATTTCAAATTTACCCGGAACTTCGAATGTAGTGAAAACATAACCTGACTTTTCTTCAAAGGTAGTCCCTACTTTATCGTACCGTTCACGGTTATCACCACGGACTTAAATCGTATACCTGGCTCTAATAAAATCAATACCTAAAGATAGTTTTTTTTGGAAAGTCCAGACTGTTAACCCAATAAATTAGCCGCCATTCAGAGGCCATCGTCAGGAATTTTACCAAGGGCGATTTCTTCTCGGGCTTTTTGGTTGAATGGCTGATCAAACAGACTGGTGATTTGTTGTGAAGACCGAAACAGCTCACAGATAAAACACATTCTATCGCCGAGGCGTGACCAGTTATCTGCACCCACTCTTCTCAAATTGTCCAGGTCATCATCGAACTGATGTAAAAAAGAGACAAGTTCGGGAACTACTAACAGCCGGAGTTGGTCCGGGATCTGGCTGGGCCAGGGAATTCTGTTACCTCCCAAAGGCAGGACACGGCCTCCAGGCAATGATAGATTCATGGAATATCGTGTGGCAATACGTTGCCATTCCTTTTGCAAGTCAGTTCGCACCTTCTGTCGCTCGATGCCAAATGGCTTAAGCACGAAAAATGCCAGTCGTATTTTCAGCAGCCTGCCAAGACCATCTGTAATTACCACTGCTATGGGAGCATCCATTGCCCCCTGAATATCATTTTGTAGGCGTGTCTGTTCGTGTAGTCCAATCTGGTAATTGGCCAGAAGCATCCGTTGTGCCTTTGCTGCTTGATCGGTTTCCAAAGCTGCCAATGCATAGTTTGAGAAAGCCATTCTCAGCAAGTCCTGTCCTCCTTCGGTGGTTGAACCAGCTTGAAGGCCGGCTAAAAATAATGTGAGGCTGGAATTCCTTTTTGATTTAGGAAGGCTCATAAGGTTATTAAATTGCAAAAATAATGGCGCCAATTCAGCGAATACCTTCCGGTTACCCGATGCCACATCATCGCTTATGCGCACTAACATAGCACGAATTTGTGCTAAAAGGTCAACCTTAGCCCCGGTATTCTGATAAATCCATAATAACACCGGCCCAAACTTTGGACGGAGGCGAGCTTCATCATCCAGAAATTCCACGAACACCCGGGGTAATTCTTCGTTTCGTATAGAGATGCCGGCTGTTTTTGATGCCCAGGTGGCAAATGTGCACCAATTCGCATTTTCCGAATCAATGATTCTCGCAAACTCCGCTGACAGATCATGATAGCACTGAGTTATTTGCAGGTTGCGAAGGACACCATTGGCTTCCTCCGATATTTGCGCGATATCCTGTAGTGTCATGGTTGGTACAGAGCTTTTGGTTAATAGTTTTAAGGAGTATGAATTTAAGTGATAAATAGCATTGTTACAAAATAGGAACATGAAACGGGCCCATTGAACGAAGTTCGATTGGCAGGATGCCGAAATTGGCTTTACCACAGTTTTTAGTTTTACTTCAAATCCTGAAAATATAGAATTAGGTATGATGAGTTAATGATGTTGACGGCCGCAGAACGCGATTTTCAATCCGGGAAAGATAATTTCGACAACAAAGAAACTTATTGTCTCTTTTTGTGTCAATAATTATGGAATCAATACTATTTTTGGAATATCGCAATCAAGGCATAGCCTATGAATCTTCCTTCTGAAAAAGAATTTTTAACCCATGTTGCCTATGATTCAGTCATTTTTGGCTTTTCCGGCGAATCGTTAAAAATTCTGATTATGAAATATCATAATACGGGTTTATTTGCCTTGCCTGGAGGATTTGTAAGGTGTAATGAAAACCTGAATGATGCGGTAAGAAGAGGGTTGAAAGAGCGGACAGGGCTGGACAATATTTACCTGGAACAATTCCAGACCTTTGGAGATATGGCAAGATACCAGCCAGAAGTGATGAAAACTATCCTTGAATCCAACGGTCTGAGAACGGATAGTGATTACTGGATGCTGGATCGCTTTATTTCGGTGGCCCATTATGCACTGATCAATTACGATGAAGTAAATCCAGAACCTGATGAACTATCGGACTCTATCGACTGGTATAATCTGGATAATCTGCCGGTGTTGATGCTCGATCACAAGATGATTGTGGAAACAGCGCTGCAAACTCTGAGAGATAATCTGGACCGCAAGTTAATCGGCAAAAATCTGTTATCTGAGCAGTTCACGATGAAGGAACTACAGCTGGTGTACGAAGCAATTCTGGGTGAGAAACTACGACGAACTACATTTCAACGCAAAATGCTCAGTCTGGATATTCTGAAACGCCATGAAAAAAGGTTTTCTGGAAGAGCTCATAAAGCACCATTTCTGTACAGTTTTAAATCATCTGCCGTGTAGGCCATAAAACCTGTAAAATATGGCTGATGGGTTTCATGGTAAACAGACGAATTTTGGTTTTTATTCAGTGCATTGCTCTCACTTAAAATACTCAAGATTATGACAATGATAAACGGTATTTCAAAACGCCTCGTATTATTGATGGCGCTTTACTTCACAAATAGCTTAATTCTCATAGCTCAAACCCTTATCCCCATCGAATCCGCCAATAATGCGCTCGTTCTCCAGACGAACAAGGACAACAGCGTCGGCATTATTTATTTCGGTGAAAAGCTGAAAAACGCTGTGGAGTACGTAGAAATCCCAGGAGCATACCGGCAGGCGCAAGATTTCTCTGAATCGCTCAACAATGCTTATACGCCTTCCGGATCGAAAAATCTTATGGAGCCTGCAATTGCCGTCACTCATGCTGACGGAAATAATTCGCTCGATCTGCACTATGTGTCGCATAAGAAAGAACCGGTCGGAAATCAGGTGTTTTTATATACCATCAATCTCAAGGATCCGGTTTACCCGTTTGAGGTGAATCTATTCTACAAGGTGTATTATGCCAGCGACGTCATGGAACAGTGGACGAGCATTCGCCACAGCGAAAATGGCAATGTCTCCCTCCAGAAATTTGCTTCTTCAAATATCTACTTAAAAGCCAGTGAATTCTGGCTGACGCAATATCATGGCGATTGGGCGAAAGAGATGCAGCCGGAAGTTTCGAAAATGACGCACGGCATAAAAACCCTTGATACCAAACTTGGTACCCGTGCCAATCTGCTTCAGCCTTCTGTCTTTATGGTCGGGCTGGATGGACCGGCGCGTGAAGATGAAGGAAAAGTACTCTACGGAGCGCTGGAATGGAGCGGCAACTTTCGGATCGACCTGGAGCTGGATTTTCAGGACAATTTGCGGATCATCGCGGGCATGAACAACTATGCGTCGGTCTATTCGCTGAAGCCGTCTGAAGTCTTTGAAACTCCCAAGTTCCTTTTCTTACTTTCAAACAGTGGCCAGGGCGACGCGAGCCGTAAAATGCAGCGCTGGGCCAGAGACTATAAAATCCTCGATGGAAATGGCGATCGGTTTACGCTTCTGAATAACTGGGAGGCTACGTACTTTGATTTTAATGAGGAAAAACTTTTCAAATTGTTGAAAGACACTAAGGAATTGGGCGTTGATCTGTTCCTGCTGGATGATGGATGGTTTGCCAATAAATACCCGCGCAACAATGACCGCACCGGTCTCGGCGATTGGGAAGTCAATAAATCGAAGCTGCCGAATGGTGTGATCTCGCTGGTGAAAGAGGCAAAAAACAACGATGTGAAATTCGGCATCTGGGTGGAACCGGAAATGGTGAACCCTAAAAGCGAGTTGTATGAAAAGCATCCGGAATGGGTGATCCGTCAGCCGCAGCGAGAGGAGCACTATTTCAGAAATCAGTTAGTTTTGGATCTCAGCAACCCACAGGTTCAGGATTTTGTATTCAATACCATCGACAATCTATTCGTTAAAAATCCAGGGCTTGCCTACATCAAATGGGACTGTAATGCTGTGATTTATAATGCACATTCGGCTTCCGAAGAAAACCAATCGCATTTGTACATCGACTATGTTCGCGGATTGTACAAGGTGCTGGATAAAGTGCGGACAAAATATCCCAAAACCCCAATGATGCTTTGCTCAGGGGGCGGAGGCCGAGTCGATTATGCTGCGTTGCAGTATTTCACCGAATTCTGGCTGAGCGACAATACCGATCCGCTAGAACGAATTTTCATGCAATGGGAATACTCCCATTTTTATCCGGCCATCGCATCTTCCAACCACGTAACCGACTGGGGAAAGCAGCCATTAAAATTCCGCGTTGATGTAGCCATGATGGGCAAACTTGGATTTGATATTGTTGTCCACGAACTGCCGGAAAACGATCTTAAATTTTGCCAGGAGGCCATCAAAAACTACAGCGAACTGAAGTCGGTGATTTTCCATGGGGATCAGTATCGTCTGCTCGATCCGAAGGAAAACAGTGTGGCTTCGCTGATGTATGTGAATCAGGATAAAAGCTCGGGAGTCATTTTCAATTACCTCGTGAATAATCGTTATGCCCAGGGAAGCGCCAATCCTATAAAATTGAAGGGCCTCGACCCGGAGAAAAAATACTCAATCAAGGAAATCAACATCTATTCCGGAAGGAATTCCAGGTTAGACGGATCAAAGACCTACAGCGGAGATTATCTAATGAAAATAGGATTTAATCCGGAAGTGTCCGGGTGGAGGACAAGTGTGATCTGTACGTTGGAAGCGGTAGATAAATGAAAGGATAAATCCAGCACAGTGTTTTATTAGTGCCTGTCAATCCAGCACTTCATAGACCACAAGGGGTAAAGCTTTGTTTTTCAGCGATACTTCCCCAACCCTGCTACAATTAAATGACTCCTTGATTTTTTCATAGTTGAGATCAGTAATGAATATCTGCCCCTCTCCTGCTGTGGATTGCAGTCGCTGGGCTAAATTCACAGCGTCGCCGATCACTGTGTAGTCGAGCCGGCGCAAAGCAGCCGATCCGATATTTCCTGAAATCATCTCACCGCTATTGATACCGATAGAGACTTTGGGTTTGAACCAGGTATTATCCTCTGAAAAAGGCAATTCATCAATTCTTTTGCGCAATGCCAGACAGGCATCAATGGCGCGGTCGAGGTGGTATTCGCCGCGGAATACGGCCATAATAGCATCGCCAATGAACTTATCGATATGTCCGCCCTGGGCAAGGATTTCTTTTACCATCACATCAAAATACGTATTCACAAGCTTCACAACCTTATCTGGTGACTCCTTTTCGCTAAATGCCGTGAAACCACAAATATCAATAAAAGCCACAGTAGCTTCCACCGTTTCGTTGACCATCAGCGACGATTCAAACTCTATGTCGCTAATAAAATTGATTACCGTTTCATCGACATACATTTTCAGGATATTGTTTTCCTTTATTGCTTTCAGCGTTATCTGTATTTGTTCAACGTGCCTGATGGTTTTTTCCATGGTCAATTCAAGGTCATCGAAATTCACCGGCTTGGTGATAAAATCGAATGCACCGCGATTCATGGCTGTACGGATATTTTCCATATCGCCATAGGCCGAAACTATAATGGATTTGAGAAGCTTATGATGCTCATTGAGCCGTGACAATAGGGTGAGCCCGTCCATTTCAGGCATATTGATGTCGGTGAGCACCACGCCGATGTCCTTGTGTTCTGTTAATTGGTCGAGAGCGTGTTTGCCATTGACGGCGAATACGAATTGATATTCGCCATCGCGGATTTTCTTTCTGAATTTTTGTTTGATCAATACTTCCAGATCGACCTCGTCATCGACAACTAATATTTTCACCATATCAGATAGTTTTAATTTTCTCCTTTAACAATACGAAATCGACCGGTTTGGTTAGGAAATCGTCGGCGCCAAGTTCCATGGCTCTTTTGTGATTTTCTGCGTCTCCGTATGCTGTAATCATCATCACTACCGGCGGTGGTGTGTGGTGTTTTGTTTTTATTTTTTGAAGCAAATCCAATCCACTCATGCCGGGCATATTGATATCAGAAAGTATGAGCACCGCCTCATGCTGGTAATTCGTCAGACATTTCAAGGCCTCCTCGCCGGAGAATGCGAATTCGAAACTGAGTTCGCCGGTTCTGATTTCCCGCCGGAATCGCTGCTCGAAAAGTGGATGAATGTCCTTTTCATCATCGACAACTAAAATTTTCATAGGTTAATAATTATGTTGGTATAATGATTATAAACTCGGTTCCTGATCCTTCCTTTGTTTCTACTTTTAACTGACCGTCGTGGCCTTTGGTTATTATATCGTAACTAATACTTAACCCCAGGCCCGTTCCTTGTCCGGTGGGCTTTGTGGTAAAGAATGGGTGAAATATTTTGTCCAATATAGTCGCTGGAATTCCATCGGCATTGTCCCTCACCCGGATTTCTATCTGATTGACTAGTTTTTTTGTGCTGATCACCACTTCCGGCCTATAACCATCCGTAACGCGTTTTGCTTTCTGATCCACCGCATAAAATGCATTGTTTATCAGGTTGAGCAATACCCTGCCAATATCCTGCGGGATGACGCTGATTTTGGGTAAGCTTTCATCCAACATTGCTTTGAATTCTGCATTGAAAGACTTGTCTTTGGCTCTGAGGCCGTGGAAAGAAAGTCGCAAATACTCATCCACGAGCACGTTGATGTCGGTCGGTTCCTTCATGCCGCTACTTGTACGACTGTGCTGGAGCATACCTTTCACAATTCCTTCGGCCCGTTTACCGTGGTGGAGAATCTTCTGAAGATTTTCTTTCACGTCATTGGCTATGGCGACGACTTCTTCCTGATTGTTATTCGCTAACTCGTCTTTCATTTCGTCGAGCAGCTCATTGCTGACCTCTGAGAAATTGTTTACAAAGTTGAGCGGGTTCTGGATTTCATGCGCAATCCCCGCGGTGAGTTCGCCGAGAGATGCCATCTTTTCGGATTGGATGAGTTGGGATTGGGTCGCCTTTAATGTCTCATGGGATTCTTCCAGCTTATAATATGCCTTTTCGATTTCCTTAGCTTGTGCCAATTCCCGATCTCTGGACCTATTTCGCTCTTTCTGGATAAGCCGATATCGTAAAAACCGATCAGCTAAAAACACTCCGCCGCCAAGGATCAGCACATATGCGGTATAAGCCCAGTAAGTCTTCCACCATGGCGGCATGATGGTTATCTTTAAGGTGACGCCTTCTTCATTCCAAACGCCAATATTATTTGCCGCCTTAACCCGGAATTCATATTTTCCAGGTGAAAGCCGGGAATAGAAAGCATCCTGCTTGGCGCTACCAAGACGCCATTCATTGTCGTAATTTTCCAGCTTGTATGCGTATTTGTTTTTTGCCGGATTTGAATAATGAATTATCTGGAATTCGATAGAGATATTATTTTGGTCATATTCAAGTATTATCTCTTCCGTTTCATATATCGGCTTTTTCAAGATCGAATTTTCACTTGGGACAACCGATTTATTATAAATTTTGAAATCTGTGAGGAATACTTTTGGAGGAGCGGATTTGTGGTTGATCTCATCGGGATGGAATAGCGTAATACCATTGGACCCGCCAAAAATAAAATACCCGTCTGACGTTTTCAGAAAAGAACCATCGGCAAAAAGCTGCCCCTGAATACCGTCTGTAATAGAATAATTGTTGCACTGTCCGGTCGGAATATCAAACCTGCTTAAACCATCGAACGTGCTAAGCCAGAGTACGTGATTTTTTTCATCGCCCAAAATGCTTTGAATGCTCATAGATGGCAATCCTTCGGCAAGTGTGAATGTCGTTATTTTTTTAGTTTCTACATTGTACCTGCTCAAGCCTCCCTGCCACGTTCCTACCCAGACAGTTCCATCTGGCTGCTCATAAAATGAGTTTACGTCCTGTGATGCGAATATATCTCCCTCGGCCTTATCGTAGCCCAGCCGTTCAAGCGAATCCTTTTCATAATTGTACAAAAACAAGCCATCGTTTGTTACTAACCACAGACCGTATTTGGGGCTTTCATAGACACGGGTTACAAAATTACTGCCTAATGCACCGCCCACTACATTGGTCAAATCGTAAATTTTCAGATCTTCACCGCCTGGCATTTTTTTGTATAAGCCATTATAAGTGCAGAGCCATTGATTGCCTCTGCTGTCATTATAAAATTGGTTGATCCAAAGATCATCCTTCCCCCAGGGTAATTCTTTTTTCCTCAGCATGTGGGTTTTGACAAAAAATGTGTACCAACCCAGGTTGGTGCTCAGGAGTAATTCCCCGGGGGCTGTTTCCATAATTCCGGAAATATTTAAACACCCCGGTAAGATTGATTGAAATGGGATAGAAACCACGGTATTTGCCTCCAGATCGATAGAGGAAATCCCTACTCCCTCGCCCGACCCCGAGCACGTGACCCATATTTTTTTATCCCGGGTTTCTATTATATTATTTACCCATCCCGGTATGACAGACCCTTTGGGGTTGTCTTTATTAAAACTGTATGAATTAAAAACCGCCCTATTCTCATATTTAAATAAACCCTCCATATCAGTGCTGATCCACAAAGAGCCAAACGTGTCGAAGGTGAGTGTTTGTATGGGCGATTGGTCCAGGCGCTGATTTGACCCGGCATTCATGTATTCGAATTTTTTCTCCCTGTCGTCAAAACGAGATAGTCCACGGCTTGTGGCCAGCCAAATATTTTCACTGCTATCCAGCGCGAAAGTATTATTGAAATATAGCTTATCGGTTAATTTATCGGGGGTGTAAACATTATATGATGACTGGTCAAGATTAAAGTCATATAAGTTCGCACGAGTGGTATAAATCCATGCATGGCCATCTTTTTTGAATTTGATGTCGGCGGGGAAGTCATCATTTCCTTTAATTGTTTCCTCGATGGCTTTGAAATGTATAAGTTTTCTGTTTTCATCGATTTTAAAAATTCCGCTGTAGCTCAACAGCCAAATGCTTCCGGCGTTGTCCTTGGTGATCCTGTACACATTTTTGATAGGTTGCATGTCGGGGGTCTCGAATTGTTTTATCGAGTCTGTGTCATTGTCCAAATACAATAGTCCGGTGGCTATTTCGTCACCATGGTTGGCTTGGACTCCAAAATACATCCTGCCGGTATTATCTTCACCGAATTCGACTATGCCTATTTCAAGATAAGAAGCATGCTCTATCAAGTGCCTAAACGGATATTGACGAAAGGATTTGGTAGCAGGATTATAAACATTTAAATTCTCGGGCGATGCTGAAACCCATATTTGTCCCTTGCTATCCTCAAAGAGACCCCAAACGATCAGTCCCTTTATGGTTGTGGAGTCATTCGGATCGTTGATGTATCGTTTAAATTCATACCCGTCAAAGCGGGCTAATCCATTGATTGTGCCAACCCAGATGTATCCGAATTTATCAACCAGCACACTTTTAGCCTGAGATCCTGGCACGCCATCCAACTCAGTGTATTGTGTGAGATTATTTGAATTGAGTTGTGCAAATGAAAATGTATTGGCCAGAATGGCATAGGAAAGGCAAAAAAGGAATAAATAAGCTGACTTTTTTCCAGACGCTTGATTCATAGGTAGTTTTGAACTTTCAAATTAATAATAAATTCCGGCAACTCCTTATCGGAATCACGGATTGACACGGATTTTGGGATTTCATGGATTTATACATAACAGTTAACAATTTATACATTTTACTAATCCGTGCCATCCGTGTAATCCTCATAATCAGTGATTCAGACCACTGGCAACTGAACAACAAACTCCGTCCCCACACCTTCTGTCGTATCCACCTCCAATGAGCCGTTGTGGCCTTTGGTGATGATGTCATAGCTCAGGCTGAGGCCGAGACCTGTACCCTCGCCCGTTGGCTTGGTGGTGAAGAAGGGTTGGAATATCTTATTGATCACATTGGATGGAATTCCTTCCCCGTTGTCCTTCACGCGTATCTCAATGCTGTGATTTAAGTGTTTTGTCCTCACAGATACCGTAGGTTTATACCCTTCCACTCCGCGTTTGGACTTTTCAGAGACTGCATAAAATGCATTGTTGATCAGGTTAAGTAGTACCCTACCGATATCCTGTGAAATCACATTGATCTTTGGAATTGAAGAATCCAGGTCTGCAATAAACTCAGCATTGAAGGATTTGTCTTTCGCCCTTAACCCATGGTAGGATAAACGCAAATATTCGTCAGACAGGGCATTGATATCGGTGAGCTGTTTTTCCCCTGATCCGGTGCGGGAATGCTCCAGCATACCCTTCACGATTCCGCTTGCCCGCTTGCCGTGGTGCTGGATTTTTTCTGTATTCTGATAAAGGTCGGCGAGGAGTTCATCTTCCAGCGCCTCATCTCTTTCGGCCTTTAACCTTTCAGCTTTCAGCTCTTCTATCAATTCTGTATTTACTTCAGAAAAATTATTGACGAAGTTGAGTGGGTTCTGGATTTCGTGCGCAATGCCGGCAGTGAGTTCTCCGAGGCTAGCCATTTTTTCAGCTTGCACCAATTGTTGCTGAGCTTTCTTAAGATCCACCAGTGCATCATCTACCTGTTTCTTGGCTATCTCCAATTTGTTAAAATCTTCATAGCGGGCATAGGCAGTACTGAAGGTATTTGCCAATGATTGAATCAGGTTTACTTCATCTTCATTAAGCTGCATGGTGTTTCCCACATAAAGCATCCCCTGGTTGAATGGAAGGAAGTGCAGATAAAATCCACCTTTGGGCAAAGTACTTAAATATTGATCCGGCGAATGTAAAATTCGCTGACTCACAAGTATATCGGCAAATTCCTTCATCGCAACATCATCCCAATGATCTAAAAATATCTTACGCTCCTGCCAGTTTTGCAATATATTCGACACAGCTCCGGGTGTGGCATATGGCAGCTGAAAGGCTGCGATGGCTTTCCCATCCGGTAAGGACAAATAATTATGAATGATCCTTTTTTCTTCATCCATAATAAACACACCGCATCGAATAAAGGGGATACCCTGAATGGTAAGTTCACTCCAGATCAGTGGGGTAATCATGTCAAGGTCACTGGTGGTTCGCATAGAGGCAATCTCTCCACGGATACGGTCAAGAGAGGCCTGTTTGATAGATTCGCGTGCCTGAGCTTCAGCTTTCTGAAGGTCTAAATATCGTCTGTATGTTTGACCAAATACTCCGGCAAATCGCTTAATTATTTTAGACATCTCAGGCGGTATGGGATCCAGAGTAAATGTGAAAATGGCCCCTTCTGCGAAATAGAACTCATTGTTGTAGTACTTTGAAGGAAGACTATTTATATCTATTTGCAAAGGGTAGTCAGGATAATTGGTGATGGCGTGGAAGTAGTCTTTTAGGTCCTGACCAATAAACTCATAGGAGTAGGTAGCTTGTTTCGATTTCCATGCATGGTAAACTCCCTGCAAAGCGGGATGGAGATTCATATCCAAACGTCCGATGACTAATACAATTTTTCCGGCTGGGTCAGATGAGGCATTCCACACTTCCATATGTTTAGTTTCATCTATAATGATGATGCCACAACGAATTGTTTTTTCTATGCCCAGTTTCGTCAATTCATCAAACATCATTGCCACCGTCTCTCCTACATCCTGACTGTCGTGCATGGCCATGGTTTTCGAACGGACTCGTTCCAGCGCTGCTTCAATTTGGGCTTCCCGTACCTGGGCTTCTGCTTTCTGGAGATCATTGAACCTCCTATATGTCAAGCTAAGTACTGAGCTAAATCTTCGGAAGATTTGTAACTCATTTTCAGGCAGTTCATTGTTCGTGACAACATAGAATGAACCTTCGTCAAACATAGGAAAATAGAAATGCAATTCCGTCTCTCCCTTATTTTCTGGTATGGCCACCTGATTAGTGATATACTGATAGTATTCTCTGATCTCATTTCCACGCAAAACATAGTAGTGTTCCTGCTGCGCGAGCCAATGGCTATAGGTACTATCCAACAGGGGATGTCCCTGCATATCAATAGCCCCTTTCACTGAATACGTCTCTCCCTCAGGGTCCCTGCTGGCAGTGGACATCTCGGCAATCTTGTTCTCCTTATTGAGCAATCCTGCCCCGCATCGGACGATCGAGGTATCAAAAAGGAAATCAAGTTGGTCGTAGTACACCCTTATGGTTTTGCCCAGGTCTTCCGTGTGATGCATGGCCATTGCCTGCGCCCTTACCCGTTCCAGCGCTACTTCAATCTGTGCCTCCCGTGCCTGGGCTTCTGATTTTTGGAGATCGAGGAAGCGGGTGTAGGCCTGTTCAAAAACTTTACTAAAACGTTGAAGTATATCGTTTTCCTTTTCTGAAAAGGGTGTGTTACTATAACGAATAAGTTGTATTCCCGTATTTTTAAGTAATGCTACTGAAACGGTATAGAATTCTGCATCCAGAATAAACTTTTTTCTTTCATCCGGAATCGTTTTAAAATCAGAATGTTCAAAAAGATAATTCCAGAGCTTGTTTTTTTCTTCATAATTATAGGATTTTGTAAAAATGCTCATTCTGCTTTTGATTGCCTCATTATAATCTCCCCCGATTTCGGGTACATGGATGCTTTTTGTACTATAATCCTTGTCTGATTCCATTCCAATCCAGATATTCAAATCTGCGTTGTGCTCTGACAAAAGAAGTATACTGGCTGAATTCATTTCTATAGTCAGCTCTTTCAATTGCCTGAATACCGCACTGGCGACTTTCTTCAGTTCTTCACTTTTGTGCATGGCCATGGATGCCGCCCGCACTCGTTCCAATGCCGCCTCTATCTGTGCTTCTCT
>JBGSYX010000171.1:0-2050 GCA_041750735.1 Cyclobacteriaceae bacterium | reverse complement strand
CAGGGCGTCTGACAGGCTCGGTAAAAATATTTACCATACTAACGTGCTCCTCACGATCGGTGACGGATACGCTGTAGTATGCAAGGAAGTAATCGATTCGACTCAGGCAGCAGAGGTGATCAATTCACTCGAGGCAAGCGGTTTGGATGTTGTAGAAATCAGTTATAGGCAGATGGAGCAATTTGCAGGTAATATGATTTCGCTCCAGAACAAAAAAAATGAGAAGCTTGTGCTGATGTCAACCGCCGCATTCCAAAGTCTAAGCGATTCTCAAAAAGCACGTATTTCAGCATATTCCAGAATTATTCACAGCGATATCAATACCATCGAAAAGGTAGGAGGGGGAAGTGTGCGGTGTATGATCGCCGGAATCCACCTCCCTAGAAAATAAAGATTCATTTTATTCACTTCTGGCACAACCTTTCCCTTTTACCATCAGTTTGATGATGTGATGGAGTTTTAATCAATTCCATTGACCTGATATTAATTCCTTAGGACATTAAACAAACCAATGGATAAAACGAAAAAACGAATCTACAAAACCTACACCTCCTGGGTTGTAGAAAATAAAATGCGGCCTGAGTTCATTGAGGCGTTTGTGATTGAAGCAGATGTAAGCGAGGAAACCTTTAATAAGCATTTCGATTCTTTCGAATCGTTGGAACGATCGTTCTGGAAGGACCTTTTTATAGATGCTGTATCTCGCACATCCAACCAAAGTGAGTTTGTTACATATTCCGTGAACGAGAAGTTACTGGGTTTTTATTATACGTGGATCGAAGTCATGCAAGAATTCAGATATTTCATTGTGTATTCATTGAATGAACTCAGTTTTCATGAAATATATCCTTCTGAATTTGAGTCATTGAAGAAGTATTTTGAAGATGTAGTCGGGCAATTAATTACCGAAGGAACTGCAACTGGTGAAATAGCTCAACGGCCATGGATTACGGATAAATATAAACATCTCCTATGGTCACAGCCGGTTGTTATCATCAGGTTTTGGTCTAAGGACAAAAGCGAAAATTTTTCAGCCACCGATGCTTTGATTGAAAAAACGGTGAATTTTTCCTTCGACCTTATGCGATCCAATAGCCTCGATTCATTCGCTGACCTGGCCAAATTCCATTTCCAACACCGCTAATATGAAAGAGCAAAATAATATTCCAACCTCCAAAGTGCAGCGGGCAAGCAAGTTCCTTAAAACGGGAGCTAAAATCGGTGGCAACTATATGCGGCATTATACCCGAAAAATATTTGATGAGCAGACCGATAAAACGGCGCTTCACGAGGAAAATGCGCATGATATTTACGAATCGCTGAGTCATTTGAAAGGCGGTGCCCTGAAGGTCGCCCAGATGATGAGCCTGGATCAGGGACTGTTACCCAAGGCCTATCAGCAAAAATTTGCCATGGCCCAATATAGCGCTCCTCCATTGTCCTATCCGCTGGTTGTCAAGACGTTCAAGGAGCAGCTAAAGCATGGACCACTGGAATTATTCGATAGTTTTACCAGTAAGGCAGTGAATGCGGCATCGATCGGACAGGTACATCAGGCATCATCAAATGGGCAGAAACTGGCTGTGAAGGTGCAATATCCAGGAGTAGCACAAAGTCTGAAAAGCGACCTTCAAATTGTTAAGCCTTTTGCCAGATTGCTCTTTAATATCAGCGATGCCGATATTGATTATTATATGGGGGAGGTTCAGGAAAAACTTTTGGAGGAGACCAATTATGAGCTGGAACTGCAGCGTGGAACTGAAATTTCAAATGCTTGCAGCCACTTGCCAAACCTGGTGTTTCCTCATTACTTTCCCTCATTTTCAGCAAAGCGTATAGTCACCATGGAGTGGATGGATGGCTACCACCTGGATCAGTTCCTATTGACGGAACCATCACAGCAGAAGAGGAATTTGATAGGTCAGGCTTTATGGGATTTTTATGACTTTCAGATTCATGTGTTGAAGAAAGTACATGCCGATGCTCACCCAGGCAATTACCTATTCAGAGAAGATGGCACTGTGGCTGTCATAGACTTCGGTTGTGTGAA
>JBGSYX010000170.1:0-2536 GCA_041750735.1 Cyclobacteriaceae bacterium | reverse complement strand
ATTGAAGTAGGGCAACAGCTAGATTTACCAAATGTCGAACTAACCACAGGCACTCAGGCTGCCATAGACCAAACCAAACAAGACAAACCAGAATCGAGTGCAATGGTGGCTGACTCAAGCTACACAGTTAAGCGTGGGGATTTCTTGTGGAAAATTGCTATAGAGGTATACGGCGATGGCCATGCCTGGACAAGAGTCTGGCAAGCCAACGCTGATTTGGTCAAGAATCCAAATATCTTAGTTACAGGACAGGTTTTGAAGATTCCATCGTGAAGGTTATAATCTTTGCTGAGATTGATATGATTCGTCATTGCGAAGGAGTGCTGACAAAAGCGACTGAAGCAATCTCACACTAAAATATTTATCTGATTTATGAGATTGCCACACTTGGCCGTTGGCCAGGTTCGCAATGACACCACCTGCGGGATTAGTACAGTGGTAGTACATCTGCTTCCCAAGCAGAAGATGGGGGTCCGATTCCCCTATCCCGCTCCAGATGTGAATAATTTTCCGACAGAAGGGGTTTATCCCCATCTATCGGGCTATTTACAGGTTCGAGCCGAGCAATTTCACCTTTTTGCAATTTATCTACCTGTTTGAGGAAGATAAACGTATTTAGAGCCTTGATTCGGACTAATCCGTCTTTTAGCTCGAGGTTCGAGCCAAGAATCCTCAGTATCATTCTTCTGGCTTCTGGATCCTCTTTAGCGTCATCAAATAATTGAATTATTTTTGAGGCAAAGGCTAAGACCTCTTCCATGGTTTTGGTCCACGAATCCAGTCCATCCTGAGCAATAGCCCCCTTGGTCTGTGTTTCCTCCTCAAGTATTCTGCTTTTTTCCTTTTGGTATTGGGCTTCATCAATCATGCCGTCAATTTTCATTCCATACAAGTTCTTCTTTTCAGTGAGGATGGCTTCAAGCCGTTTTGTCAATTTACCCTTCTGATTTTTCTCAAACTCAAATTCTTTCTCATTTCGGCGCTTAAGGTTTCCTCTCATCCAAGTAATTAAATCAGGAGAGATTTGTAGGTTAGTAATAAATGATAATACCTGTTCTTCTAACTTAATAGCATTGAGATACGGTTGACTGCAGTGGCCACCCTTTTTAGTACAACGAGCATAGATAAAGTTTTGTGATTTACCAGTGGTTTTATAGTGCTTGGTTTTGTTTTCAGCTGTGATGGAGGAACCACACTCTCCACATTTGAGTACCCGCATAAAATAGAAGTCGTTACTATTTTTGAAAATCCTTTTCCGGCCGTCGATAATATCCTGAACACGGTGAAATTCGCTGAAGGTAATCATGGGTTTTTGTTTACCTTCGTACCGCTCTCCCTTATAATCGAATTGGCCAGTATAGAAAACCCTTCTGAAGAACCGAAAGGCTTCGGTCTTACTTATCGGTTTACCAGTTCGTTTACTTCGAAGTCCCAGCGCGGTGACTTTGGCTAAAGAGCTCTTTACAGTCTCTGTCCCTGTAAACATGATCTCCCACCACTTACGGCAAAGGTCAAAACGCTCAGGATCCGGATAAATGTCCTTTTGGCCTTTAGGCTTAGTTTGGTCGTTGAGATATCCAAGTGGCGCCTCTCCTGGCATCCAACCCATTGTGAGCTTGGTATGCATACCTCTCTTAACATTATCAGACAAATCCTTACTAAACTTAGTGGCCATACCAAACTCGATAAAAAGGAACGTCGAATTATTGCGGTCGTAATCCATGGTAGGGGTGACAATCTGCATTCCCTCATAATCGACTTTATCAATTAGGGTACCGCCTTCTTTTGCATTTCGACATAGCCGGTCAGCTTTCCAGCAAAGAATGTGTTTTGCCTCATTACGAAGCATTCTAGAAAGTAGAGCGGTAAACTCGGGCCTTTTATCGGGTCTTTTGGCTGATTTACTCTCTCTATAAACACCAAGGATAGTAAAACCTTTATCCTCGGCCAATTCAGTACAAGTTCGTTGTTGATCATCAAGGGAGAGAATTTGACGGTCCTTGTCCTCGGAGGATTTTCTACAATAAATAAAACAAGTATTCATAATTTAGTGGACACATCTGGTAACTGGTTAGTGTTGATGTTAACTCGTTGTCGTGTTTTATCAAGTTTATTATCGATTAGGTAGTCAAAGAGATTGAGAAGCGCGGTGGCTTGCTCAAACGCTTGTTGGTCGGTTAATTCTACCCCGTAGTCTTTGAGAGCAATTTCCTTGAAGTGATCCAACTCTTCCCGAGTAACTAACGAATTTGTCAGAATTACTTGGTTTCCGTCCGTTACTGGTGGCTTTGCTACAGTTTCTGTCATTGTATATAACAAACGTACAGAAACTGGTGGTTTATCTCAATAAACTTTGTGGATTATTATGTCCACGCAAGTAGACTAATGTAAGTTTCTCTCCAATTTAGCCTGGGAGGTTCGATTGACAGAAAGGGGTCAAATTTGGTATATTACTAGTACCGAATGATCTCGGTGGTGAAAGTACCTTTTAAGGGAGCGAATGTCGGCACAGAAATGTGATCCGTCTTGGCCACAG
>JBGSYX010000169.1:0-7373 GCA_041750735.1 Cyclobacteriaceae bacterium | reverse complement strand
TATAAATTTATTATTCCTACATTTATTTAACAAAATAGAAACAATGTTCCGGATATTTTGTACCACATGCCTTAGTGCATTAGTGCTTTCCCAGGGATTCAGCAGTGCTTTGCAGAATGAATTGACGGATGAAAAAATAGTCGTTGTAAAAGAAAACCAAAAAGCCTTCATCGCCAACGATCTCGACCGGTATGTTGTGTATGATTTGATGAGTGATGGCTCCATGGTATTTAAGGACACTCTCAATTTCAATGAATACCGCGATAAGGCTCTTTTTACCCTTACGCAAAATCAGAATATCCTGAATAAGCAAGTGTGGGCTAATACAATATTATTACTTCTCGTTTTGATTATATTGGTTTTCATTGTCCGGAAACGATAGTCACTTTCCTGGCGCTCAATATCAAGTCACTCATTAACTTTTTATTAAAAGAATCCTGATCAATGCATTTAATGATGTCGGTCTGAAGGCCATTTTCCACTCTGTATTGCAGGAATTGATAATCAGCAGCCAGGACAGTGAAACTGAGGACTCCGAAACAGCACAGAAAAAGTTGTGGTAAAAAATGCCGCATAGTACCATGATAATGGAGTTCTAATATAGAGTTTTTAGTCCTGATTGCTGCATGCTGCTGCTAAAAATGAGGTTTTGATTGACTTCTGACAGCACAGTATTAATGTTGCGTTTTCAAATAAGTAGAATACCGGCACATCATTCTGTAAAGGGTCTTACTGGAATTGGCTTGTCTTCAGCCGACTGATCAGCGCCAATATCTCTCGGTTCACAGAACCACACCAGCTTGCCTTCAAGAGTTAAACCATTTGGGCAATTTGCCGCATCCGGATGGGTTTTTAAAAAATGCTCAAGCATTATCTGCTGGAATTTTTGAAGTATTTCTCTGTGTGCTGGATCGGCGGCAAGGTTTCGTGATTCTTTTGTATCCACCTGGAGATTATACAATCGATGCACAATGCCCGATGGCCCATAACCGGTTTTATAGCCGATGCCCAAATCCCTACATCCAGTGGCGAAAACGTATTTCCACTCCCGATCACAAACCATGGCCATATTATCCTCGAGGTATTCTGAGAACGCGTAATCCTTATGGGTTTTTGCCTGATTTTGTATCACTGCTGCAAAGCTCACCCCTTGCGCTTCAGAAAGGGTTGGTTTGTGTAGCAAATCCATTATCGTCGGCACAATATCCACATATTCAACAATAGCATCGCTGGAAACGCCAATCTTCGAAGCACTACCGGCTCTAACTATAATTGGCTGATGAACAGATTCCTCCCACATGGTGTGCTTTTCAAAACGCTTATGATCATACAATAAATAGCCATTATCACTGATATAGATGACCAGTGTGTTTTCTTCAAGGCCCAAATTCTCGAGTGCATCCAACACCAGCCCGATATTTTTATCCATATATTCTGTTGATGTATAATACGCCGCGATAATTCCTCTTTTTTCATCTTCCGTGAGATTTCGAAATTTCTCAGGAATCCACCGGTCATCCTCCGGGCTGCCAACAGGCAACGTCATCTCAGCCGGACTATACTTACCGCTATACTCTATTGGAAAGTAATATGGATGATGCGGCTCTTTATACGCCAGCCACAAAAAAAAAGGTTCTGATTTATTATTTTCCATGAACCGGATTGCCTCCTTAGAAAAGAAAGTTCCAAGACTATGTGCATCGTCAACAGGATGTGGTAAAACACGGCTATTCATCCACTCAGCGACACCATTAGTCAGACTTTCTTTGGAGTAATATTCCAAATCAGCAGGCAAGGCCGGTTGAGGGTTATCCTTGAGAAAGTCTCTGTAAGCAACGTCTTCGATAATTACATCAAATCCATGGTGAGGCAGTCCGTTGGCATAGATTGAATTCCAGAGCCAGTTGTTCCAGTGCGTCTTACCGATAATGGCTGTTTTGTAATTGAACTTTTTAAGGTGTTCAGCAATTGTGGTATTCTTCTCGTCAGGAAAAGGTGTAAAAAGTAGGTTTACGCCAGTTGCATGTGGATACTTCCCCGTAAGTAACGATTGCCTTGACGCACTACATATCGGAGCGTTGCAATACGCATTGCTGAAGGTGATGCCTTCAGAAGCCAGCCTGTCAATATTAGGGGTCCGGATTATCTCATTGCCATAGAGACCACTGACATTCCTCGCGTGGTCATCGGCAAGTATCACGACTACGTTGCGTAACCCACCAGCATTATTACATCCAAATACTATTGAACCCATCATAAAAATGATGACCGGCATTTGTATATATTTCCTTACGGAATAAGTTTCCAATTCTGAAAATCTGTTTTTATAATGAGCCAAAAGTTAAGAAAGAAACACATGTCTTTTGATTTATTTAATAAAAAGCCCCGAAGTCCATGACCACGGGGCTTTCATGAATATTAAGTTAAAGATTACTCCTGAAGAACAGCAACACCCGGAAGTACTTTGCCTTCCATGTATTCGAGCAGTGCGCCGCCACCGGTAGATACATAGCTCACCTGATCGCCATAACCCAGGATGTTGACTGCTGCGGCTGAGTCTCCTCCACCAATGAGGGAGAATCCGCCCTTCTTCGTTGCTTCAACAACCGCTGCCGCGATTTGGTTCGTGCCATTGGAAAAGTTGGACATTTCGAAAACGCCCATTGGGCCATTCCATAGGATGGTTTTTGACGCAAGAATTACCTTTTTGAATTCTTCAACAGCCTTCGGTCCGATATCCAGGCCCATATATCCATCGGTGATGTTCATGTTGTTTTCTATTTTCCTGTTGGCATTGTTGTCAAATGCATCAGCAGTGATAGAGTCCAATGGTAATAGCAGGTTCACTCCCTTTTTCTTTGCCTTTGCAATTAGTTCCTTCGCCAGATCCAGTCTGTCTTCTTCGCACAGCGACTTGCCGATATTGCCACCCTGGGCTTTGAAGAATGTATAGGCCATACCGCCACCGATGATGAGGTTATCAACGCGGTCGAGCAGGTTTTCTATGATCAGGATTTTATCGCTGATTTTCGCGCCACCCATGATGGCCGTCAATGGTTTTTCTCCACTTTTCAACACTTTATCAGCGTTTACCAATTCTGCTTCAATGACGTATCCACAAATTTTGTCTTTGAAAAACTGCGCCATTACCGCAGTAGAGGCGTGCGCCCTGTGGGCGGTTCCAAAAGCGTCATTTACCCATACATCGCCGTAGCTTGCTAATTTCTTTGCGAAATCAACATCGCCTTTTTCCTCCTGCTTGTAAAATCGGAGATTTTCCAGTAGTAACACTTCGCCTGGCTTCAGTGCAGCCGATTTTTTAACGGCTTCTTCACCAATGCAATCATCAGCAAATTGAACATTAACACCGAGGTTTTTGCTCAGGTAGGGAACAACATGCTTCAGGGAATACTTCTCTGCCGGCCCTTCCTTAGGCCTTCCGAGGTGAGACATAAGAATGACGGAACCGCCATCTTTCAATATTTTCCTGATCGTTGGCAGTGCAGCTTTCAATCGGTTGTCATCCGTGATTTCGAAACTGCTGTTGAGTGGTACGTTGAAATCGACCCTGATGAGGGCGCGTTTTCCGGCGAAATTATACTTATTAATGGTCTTCATAATATTTATATAAGTTTGGAAAAAGTTTCAGTTTCGTTTTGTTGATGCCCGACGCAGTCGGTCGTTAATCGCCCTGCCCAACCCTTCTTCCGGAACAAATTCGCTGACGATGATATGCAAATGTAATGCATCGAGTTGCCTTAATCCAGAAAAAAGTCGGGTTGCTGCTTGTGCCATATCGCCCGATTTACTAAGAATAAAGCATGGAATATCCAGCGTTTTTGAATAATCGTGACTGAACGACAACACGCCCATTTTTTTACCGCTATGGATATTTAACAATCTCTTAATGTCTCCGATCGCCATTGGCGTCATCGGCGAATAATGGCTTTCCAGCATTCCCGGCGCAGACGGATTGGATGTGGAATGGAGGCGCAAATCTACCTTGCCTGCCACCTTTTCGATGTCCTCGATCGAGGTGCCGCCAAGTCGTAATACCACAGTTTTGTTATCTTCAAAGGCCACAATCGTTGACTCCAATCCGACACGGCAATTGCCGCCATCGAGAATGTAGGAAATTCGCTCTCCAAGCTGGTCTTCGACATGCTGTGCATTGGTTGGACTCACGTAGCCAAATGGATTGGCGCTTGGCGCGGCCAATGGGAAATCAATTCTTTTTAGCAGTTCAAGCGCAATCGGGTGGCTTGGAATCCTTACTGCTACCGTGTCCAGCCCTGAGGTAACGAGGTCTGGAATTATTGGCTTTTTCTTAAGTACCAAAGTCATGGGCCCCGGCCAGAACAGCATGGCAAGCGTTTCCGCAGCGGGAGTAATATCGCCAACGAAATCATGCATACGATCCACAGAAGAGGTATGGACGATAAGCGGATCGAATGTCGGACGATTTTTAGCGGTAAAAATTTTCGCGACAGCGTCTGCATCGAAGGCATTTCCGGCAAGACCATACACTGTTTCTGTTGGAATGCCAATGACTTCCGACTGCTTCAACAGCCTGATTGCTTCATGAATATCGGTGCCAATGCGAGCCAATAGGGAAGTTTTTATGCAATGCGAAAGTAAAGTTTTAAGGGTTATGAATAGATGACTGATATCAGTATTTTAGCCTTATTAATATCAATTGGCCTATTATGAGTAAACGAACTAAATTTCTTATCCGCTTCTTCGCTATACTTATCGTCCTGGTTTCTGTCTTCGCTGAAATGGATATCCTTAAGGCTGACTTCCTCGACCCGTATAAATACTGGATGAATGTGCTGGCTTTTGGAATGCTGCTGCTTACGTCGAAGTAGATATTTGAAATGAAGGCATGAAACAAGAGTAACTGCCAGAACAACAATTGCACACAATTGGCTATTATCGCGCCATTGAAGGATAATTTCTGTTCCTACTGATAAAATTTTTGGTCAATAATATCACAATTCTGCTTTAAAATCCTGATTTCTCCGCCACCTCCATCATTTGCTTTTGATTGATCAAGCTTAAATATTACTGTATAGGTTGTGCTGTCTTCCATAACCTTAAGATCATAATATTGATCGCTGTATCCTTTACTCGTGAAACATTTTTTAGCTAAATCAATAGCTCGCTCTTTGTTACATATTTTCCCATTGCTACTCAGGAAACAAGGGGAACAACTGATTAGATATAAAAACACAACACAAAAACTAAATTTGAAAACTTTGAAATTTTCCATATTAAAAGCTTTTTAAATAGCTAAAAACCTGGCGGGATAAAACAATACTGATAAATATCCATCCGACTAACGCTAGCGCAAGTCTGCGACTTGTGCAACCAATGAAAAACAAGGTCTTTGACCTGGCCCTTTCCGGAAAAGGTATCCAGTATGGGCGATAATCTACCTACGACGATTCAGAAATCCGTGCTTTTATGGTGATCCGTTGTGTCGGGGCTGATGGATCGTTGGAGAATATGACAATCGACTTCTGGTCCGTGCCCCGTCGGCCAGTTGCATCGTACTCCACTTTCATAGTCACACTTTCGCCGGGTGCGATGTCCATTTTGTCCAGGTTCACTACGGTGCATCCGCAGTTTGGCTTGATAAACCGGATATTCAGCGGTGACTTACCGGAGTTCGTGAGCACAAAATCCGCATTGACCACGGCGCTTTTCTTAATGTCGCCAAAATCATGGACCATGCTCGAAAAGGTCAGCTTAGGCGCCTGTGCCAGTTGCTCCAGTGTCATGGGTGGAAAATACTCCTCGATAGAGGCGACAACACGCATGGGTTTTTCGCTTTCTGTCGCTTCATCGGTGAATATTTTAATGGGATCAGAAACAAATCCCAGATCATTTTTTGCTTTAGGATTATAAGTGATGATGATCTTGCCTTGTGTTTGTGGCCCAAGTACCATGGGTTCAAGTTGGATGGTGATATGATCCGGTTTATCAAATTTATCCTGGAAAGCAATCGCCGATTGGCTGTCATTGTACAAATCAAACGAGCGTGAAAGCGGTTTTTCTGTGGTAATGTTGCCCATATTGAGCGACTGATATTTCATCCGCAGATTACCCACCTTGTGCGTGTAGAGATCGGCCGGCGTCCGGGGCTTTTGCTCCACCATTCCCGTAATGTAAATCACTTTGGAAGACTGATCGGCATTAGAGGTGATGGTGAGGGATTTTCTGAAAGACCCAGGGCGATTTCTCGGATCAAATTTTGCCGTTACAAAACCCTTTTCCCCTGGAGGAATGGGTTCTCTGCTCCAGGCGGGTGTAGTACAACCGCACGATGCCTGAACATTCTGAATCACCAAAGGAGCATCGCCAACATTGGTAAACAGGAACTTATGCTCTACCGAACCATTATCTTCCTTGATGCTTCCAAAATCAAACGTTTCTTCAGCAAAATCGAACTTGCCCTTTTGTTGGGCTGTTACAGCAGTCAATCCACAAAAGACAAATGCAATAATGAGAACCGGCCATTTTTTCATGGAATGATATTTTTAAGTCAATCGAATAATTTGCAATGGTAAAATTAACTTACCGGTATCCAAAAAAGAACTTGCGGGGGGATTTTTAGTCACTTTGTAATTTGTTTCTTTTATTTGCGCAAATTTTAAATGACATGGCGAGAATTCTCACAGGCATACAAAGCAGTGGACGACCACACCTCGGTAATTTACTCGGTGCAATTGTTCCTGGTATTGAACTGTCGAAAGACCCGAAAAACGAGGCGCTGTTTTTTATTGCTGACCTGCACTCACTCACCTCGATAAAAGATGCCAAAGAACGTCAGGAAAATACGCTCGCTACCGCGGCAGCCTGGTTGGCCTTTGGGTTTGACACGGATAAAAATATATTCTACCGCCAATCGCAGATCCCGCAAGTTTGCGAACTCACCTGGTACCTGAGCTGCTATACACCCTATCCTATGTTGGCAAATGCCCATAGCTTCAAGGATAAGTCGGACAGGCTTGCCGATGTAAATGGTGGGTTATTCACTTATCCGGTACTTATGGCGTCGGATATTCTCATGTATGATGCCAACTATGTGCCTGTAGGAAAAGACCAGCAACAACACCTGGAAATTACCAGAGACATCGCCACCACATTCAACGCGAAGTACGGCGACATATTTGTGGTGCCGGAAGCGAAAATTGACCAGAAAGTCATGGTGATCCCCGGAACCGACGGCAATAAGATGAGCAAATCGTATAACAATACGATCGACATATTCCTTCCGGAAAAGGAACTGCGAAAAAAGATTATGACCATCCTCACTGACAGCACCCCGCTGGAAGAACCGAAGAACCCAGATACATGCAACGTATTCG
>JBGSYX010000168.1:0-1842 GCA_041750735.1 Cyclobacteriaceae bacterium | reverse complement strand
GAAACCCGCCGTCACTGGTTTACCAAAAAGGTGGAGCACCATACTAACGGTGGAGTTGATGTGATTTGCCTGGTGGAAGGCGATGAGGTGATTGTGGAAAGTCCGGTGCATGCTTTTGAGCCATTTGTAGTGCATTATGCCGAAGTGTTTATTGTGCCGGCAAAAGTTGGAGCATACACCATCCGTCCATACGGAGCAGGCGAAGGCCAGAAATGTGGCACCATGAAAGGGTATGTTAGGTTTTAATAATTGTAGAGCAGCAATCCTGTGCAGCTTAATTAAAATATTGTTATGAAATTTTATCCTGGATTTGATATCCAACCCACCACCCAACCAATGGGTTTTAAATATGGGTCAAACGTTTTTGGCCCGGAAGTGGAAAATCGCACACTCGATTCAATTCGCAAAAGCCTGCGGAATCCAGAATCTTTGGGCCCCGACCCGGTGTATTCTATCGCGATGGATGTGGGTAAAAAGGAACATTTATCCTTGCTCGAAAAGCTGCATTTATTGTACGGAACAGTAACATACGCTGCCGGAAAATTGGGTGATGAACCTGTTCGCAGTCAGGGGCATATTCACAAAGTCTCGCCACTTTCGGGTTGGTCAACTCCTGAAGTGTACGAAATATGGAGTGGCAAAGCCATCATCTACATGCAGGAAACGGCTGACGATAACCCGGGGCGCTGCTTTGCGGTAGTTGCCGGTCCGGGTGAAGTAGTGATTGTTCCGCCTTATTGGGCACATGCCACCATTAGCGCAGATGCCAGGCAACCGCTTACTTTCGGTGCCTGGTGCGACCGCGAATATGGGTTTGAATATGACAAAGTTCGCGCCCACAAAGGATTGGCATGGTTCCCGGTGATTGCCCCTTCAGGAGAAATTCAATGGCAGAAGAATCCGAATTATGCGGAATGTGAGTTAATTGTCAAAAGTCCGGAAACATATGCACAATTGGGCGTAGAACCCGGAAAATCAATTTACGCACAGTTTGAAGAGAATCCTGAGAGGTTTTTGTTTGTGCCTCAACCTCAGCTCGTACAAGAGGTTTGGGAAAATTTTGTGCCTTAAATGTTGTCCTGTTCGGTATTTAACCTGGGAAACCCAGACAAACCCATACCGATGTATTCGGAAGCGTGAGCACTTATCACAAATTATTCGAAGGATTATCCCCTATCCTTTACCACGAGCTGCACATTCTTCTTATCGCGGTGCTCGAGTAGGAGTTCTTTGTTAAGCATTACCCTGTTGATTGTTGATTCATCAAAATAGCGGATAGTGATCAGTTCCAGACCCGTTTCGTAGCTGACTTTGAAATTGGATTCCAATTCGTCAATCACGCTGGGTAATTTGCGCTTATCGTTATTGACACAGATCACGAATTTCATGGCAGTATTCTGCATCAGGTTTATCCGGACACGATTTTTCGACAGAATTCCAAAGATGACTTGCAGGTTGTCTTCGGCGATGAACGAGAAATCTTCAGGAGAAATACGAATTAGCACCTGGTCCATCTTGAAGATGAAGGAAGGCACCAATTTCTCATAAATGATATTATTGATCACCGTGCCTGCTGCTTCCGGATTTTTAAAAGATTTTACATAGAGGTTGATGTTTTTATTCTGGAGTGGTTTGATGGTCTTGGGGTGAATGACACTCGCACCATAATACGCCAACTCGATAGCATCCAGGTAGGAGAGTTCGGGCAACAACACGGTCTCATCAAACCATTTCGGATCAGCATTGAGCACACCGGGTACATCTTTCCAGATGGTCAGTGATTCAGCTTTCAGAACATGTGCCAAGATAGCCCCTGTATAGTCCGAGCCTTCACGACCAAGC
>JBGSYX010000167.1:0-2194 GCA_041750735.1 Cyclobacteriaceae bacterium | reverse complement strand
TCGTTATTTGACCCTGACGCTCCCCCACGTCATTTCGACCCTGACGATAGGAAGGGGAGAAATCTTCAGCCCAAGTGTACAAGTCAGCTTAAGATCTCTACTATCGTCGAGATGACGAAGTAAGAGCTACCTCGATCCCCTCCACCAACTTTCTTGCCGACTCCCTGGCTGAATATTTGTCCAATGCATTCAGATCGGCACTCCAACCTGCACCTTTCAATCTTTCTACAAGAGAATTCCTGATTTCCTGTTTGATTTCTGATTCGGTCATATTCTCCTTATATGTTGCCAGAAACTGATCGGCTTTGCATTCCTCCATCACCTTCACTGCAGTGCTCTCCCCGTGAAACACTGCCCAAACCGGACGTTCGCTAAGCAAGGCCTGATAAACCTTGGAAGCTGTGTAATGCCTTTCTGTACTGCCAATAACCATCACTGTATGGGCTGCAGATAAAAAATTCAGTACATGCAGGTATGGATACCTGTGTCGATCTTCGTGGATAAAATCACTAATCCCCACCTCTTGTGCGTATTCTGAAACGGATTTACCGGGATAGGTGCCTGTTCCAACAAAGTAGAGCCTGATATTTTTGTCCCAGGAATCTTCAGATATCAGCTCTGCAACAGCCTGAAATATTAGTTTCACAAATAACCGCGAATTGGGTAAGAATGCTCCAGCATAAATCCATGGTTTTTCATCCGGTATTCCTGCCCATGGATATCTTATACCTTCAAGCCTGATTTTATGGTCATTAGGATCGTATCCATAGGGAAAGGCAACATGTTGCACAGAATATGGGTACAAATCTGTTTCAGAATTTGTACTGTCATCCTGAGTCATAGCGCTATTTTTAAAATTTCTCTCCAGAACCGGTTTATAATATTCAAAAGAGACTCCCGTGATAAGAGATGCCTTTTTTACTGCAATGGGCTCCAGCAGCTTTGCTAGCAGATTGCTCAGTTTGTGCCGCCAGGTGTTGCGCGAGGAGATATCGCGAACCCATGGGTCTATGTAGTCAATGCCATAGGGCACTTTTGTCTTTTCGTAAATGAGTCGACCAAGCAGAGCGGTGTAAAAGGAGGGGATAGGTATCCAGATGAAATCAATGTGTCTTGATTGGATGATGTTCAAACCGCCCTTGTACAATTGAAAAAAAGCGCGCAGACCGATATCGCCGATGAATCTTGGTTTGGTAACAGGGAAAGCTTTTACGCGGATAACTTCAAAATCATCAGAAAAGGTTCGCACAAAATCCGGATCCGATTTTTCTTCATAATACTTTTCATCTACGGTGAGCACGATGGGCTGCCAACTAAATTCTTTTAGGAAGTTGCCCGATAATCTGGGACGATGTACCCCTGCCAGATTTACGGGATGCCATTGAGGGTAGATGATGAGAAGGTTTTTCATTTATTTTGAGTCATCCTGAACTCGTTTCAGTATCTGTTAACATATACAATAGATGCTGAATGAATTTGGCACTGACGACAGGAAGTGAGGTGGAATCAAAAAAGTAAAACTAATTCAATAGTTAAATAAATTGGTGCCTTTCAAATACGTCTTAATATTTTTTGGTAATAAATTTTTTACTCTAGCAATTCCTTGAGTAACAAAATATAAAATGGCCGATTGAATGTCATCCAAAATTATGATTATCCAACCCAGAGGAACTTTACTATAATAATATTTTCTATAAAATAATAAAACATGGTGACAATGCATTGCTCTTAAATATGGTGTTCTTATTAAGCCTGCCCAGTGAAGCAAGGTCTTTAACTCACCTGTTTTCAGTTTTTGTATAGAGTAATCTTCTTTTTTTATATTGTGAGGCCATGCCATAAAAGATATTTTCTTAATTGATATTTCCTTTTTGGATTCTTTCAACGGCAAAATAATATTGAGTAACGATTGGTCAAGGCACGGAAGGTTTATTTTTGAGTCATCTCTCCAATATGGAAAATAGTCAACATTAAAAAAATCAGCAATCTCATCAACAGATAATAATTTTTGACGATAAACTATTTGACCTCCATTAAATGTATAATCTGGTTGTTTAAATTCTGGATATATTTCCCTTACTTCGTTGGGATCATAATATGTTCGTTTGAACCACTTAATAGCAGTAGGGTCATATTTTTCAGCAGAAATAATGCAATCATAATTACTATAGTCTGAAAATAATTCTAGGATTTT
>JBGSYX010000166.1:0-3810 GCA_041750735.1 Cyclobacteriaceae bacterium | reverse complement strand
TTTCCCCAGCATATTTTCGGCAGCAAGGTGCAATTCTTTTCGGATAATAAGGCACGTTTTATTCTCTCCTGCAATGCTTATATTATCCAATATCTTATGCAGGTCAGTCAATTTAGTTTTGTCTTCAACTTTGGAATAGCGCAGCCATAATTCATAGCCGTCTTCAGCCATAAGAACATTTTGAACAAGTACTATAGGTAGCAGGAACGAAATAAGGAGAACTCTGCTGAATGCTGTAGAAGTATATTTTTTCATTACTATATCGGTGTTTCTAAAAATCCAGTTCTGTTTTCACATCTGTTAGCCGGTTCTATTTTGTCGATGAGATTAATAGTCGATAATATCTTTGAATAATTCAAGCCGGGCTGCATTTTTTAAAATTCTTAAAAAGCCCACTGACAAAGGAAGACCTCTTTTATAATATAGGGTAAACATGATTTGTTGTGTTTCAGGAGGTATTTTTCACTTAGTTTTCACACTGGTTTGGTATAGATTACAAATATCTGGTATTGTGCTGAATCCAGTAAAAATTGCCTTAAACCCATACCAACGAATCATTTTATTAACAGAACAATTCAAAACAAAATTTGGAATTTGCACAGTTCGATAATGCTAAATTGAGATTTGGTAAGGTTTAAATATATTTTAATTCTTGAATCTTTCAGGATTTCCAATCATCTTCGTACCAACAAATTTACATGGTATTGGCGCTGGCCAAAACCTATTTTTGGATGTTATGAAAAGAACACAGCCACCGGTAAGCGACATTTTTTTTGCAACATTTTTTCCCTGTTTTCGGACTCCCGATTCAGTAGAAATATCTGGGCGTAGCAAAGTTGAGAAATGGAGGTGGCAGATGTTGAGTAGCACCACCGCGACTGTCTCAGCCAAAAGTTTTTTCATTTAAAATTTATTAAATATCAATCATATGTCAAGAGTATACAATTTTTCTGCCGGTCCGGCCACGTTGCCGGTGGAAGTGCTGGAAATAGCACAAAAGGAATTAGTTGATTACAGAGGGACAGGAATGTCCGTTATGGAAATGAGCCACAGATCATCCGATTACCTCGCCATCATTAATGGAGCGCGGGAAAATCTGAAGAAACTCATGGCGATTCCAGACAATTACGAAATTCTGTTCCTTCACGGCGGAGCTTCAGCACAGTTTGCCATGGTTCCGCTGAATCTTTTTTCAAGTAATAAAAAAGCAGACTACATCAATACCGGCATGTGGTCCAAGAAGGCGATATCCGAGGCTAAGCGATTTGGTAAGGTAAATGTGGTGGCATCTTCTGAAGATAAGACGTTCAGTTACATACCCACCCTTAACCGCGACATGTTTGACCCCGAGGCTGATTATGTGCATATCACTACCAATAATACAATATATGGAACATTGTTTCCTGAATTGCCAGATGTAGGCAACGTGCCTTTGGTAGCCGACATGTCATCAAACATACTTTCTCAGGAATATGATGTGTCTAAGTTCGGAATCATCTACGCTGGGGCTCAAAAAAATATTGGCCCGGCAGGATTGGCGATAGTCATTATTCGCAAGGATCTGCCAGGTAAAGCATTGGATATAACGCCGACAATGTTCAATTACCAGATTCATATCGAGAATGAGTCGATGTACAACACTCCGCCAACCTATACGATTTATCTGGCTGGACTTGTTTTTGAATGGATGCTTAGAAACGGTGGCGTAAAGGAAATGCAGAAAATCAATGAAGAGAAAGCCGCCTGGTTATATGACTTCCTGGATACTTCAAGTATGTTCAGCAGCACGGTTGCTCCTGGCTTTCGCTCAATTATGAACGTGCCGTTTATCACAGGGAAAGAAGAACTGGACGACAAATTCGTAAAGGAAGCTTCCAAGCGCGGATTAAAAACCCTTAAAGGTCACAGGTCGGTTGGGGGTATGAGGGCCAGCATATACAATGCCATGCCACCGGAGGGAGTGAAATCCCTTGTGGCCTTCATGAAAGAATTTGAAATGAGCAATAAATAAAACCCTCCATGTTTAAGATTCAAACACTTAATAAAATATCACCTGAGGGGTTGAAAAAATTGCCAATGGATGATTATGAGATAGCCTCTGAATTCAATACACCGGATGCTATACTCGTACGCAGCGCCAAAATGCATGATATGCAGATACCGTCTTCGGTCAGAGCAATAGGCCGGGCGGGTGCTGGTGTCAATAATATTCCTATTGAATTGTGTACAGAAATGGGCATTGTGGTTTTCAATACACCCGGAGCCAATGCCAATGCGGTGAAGGAACTGGTGGTTGCGGCTATGTTGCTCTCGAGCAGAAACCTGGTGCAGGGCATCAACTGGACAAAAGCCCTTGCAAATGAAGGCGCTGAAGTACCAAAATTAGTTGAAAAGGGTAAGGCTGATTTTGTAGGTCCTGAAATCCAGGGCAAAACGCTTGGTGTTATCGGTCTGGGAGCTATTGGTATGCTGGTAGCCAATGCCGGTGAAGGGCTGGGAATGAATGTCGTGGGCTTTGATCCATATATTTCGATCGACTCAGCATGGGGACTTTCAAAAAATGTTAAAAAGGCCATAAGCCTCGATAGCCTGCTTCAGGAAGCTGACTACATTAGCTTACATGTGCCGCTGATTGAGTCAACAAAAGAGTTTCTCAATAAGGCTAAATTTGATATAATGAAATCAGGCATCCGCATCATGAATTTTGCGAGAGGTGGCCTGTTAAATCAGAAGGACCTTTTTGAAGCGCTTGATTCGGGTAAGGTGGCGTCATTTGTTACAGATTTTCCTGAGGCGGACCTTATCAATAACAAAAAAGTGATTTGCATACCTCATTTGGGTGCATCAACACCGGAATCAGAAGAGAACTGCGCTGTTATGGTTGTGGATCAGGTTCGCGATTTTCTGGAAAATGGCAACATTAAGAACTCAGTGAATTTTCCGAATGCCACAATGCCGCGAAATGGAAGGAATCGACTCATCATCGCCAATAAGAATATTCCGAGAATGGTCGGAAATATTACCGCTGTTCTGGCTGACGAGAATATCAATATTGCTGACATGTTAAATAAACATTTTGGCGATATTGCTTATAATATTATTGATATCGACGGGGATATTTCAGATGAAAAGGTACAGAAAATCAGAGACATCCAGGGCGTGTTCATGGTAAGAGTATTGCGCGCAAAGAAGGAGTAATTAACCATTTAATGTATAACCATGGCAATTATAAAAGCTTTCAGGGGCATTCGTCCCGTCAAGGATAAGGCACATCTGGTAGCCAGCAGACCCTACGACGTGCTAAATACAGAAGAAGCAAAAAAAGAGGCAGAGGGCAACCCATACTCCTTTCTTCATGTCGTGAAGCCTGAAATAAATTTTCCAGCGCAGCAGGATCCATATGCTCCCGAGATTTATAAGAAAGGCAAAGAAAACTTTGAGATTTTCCTCGAGAACGGCGTGTTGTTTCAGGACGACATGGAATGCCTCTATATATATAGACTTACTATGGATGGACGTTCTCAGGCCGGCATTGTTGCGGCAGCAGCAATAGATGATTATTTCCATGATGTCATTAAAAAACACGAACTCACCCGTCCTGATAAGGAAGAAGACAGAAAAAAACATGTCAGGATTTCTGAGATCAATGCCGAGCCAGTTTTTTTTGCGTACCCTGCCAAAAAATCACTCGACGAGATTGTTAATGGTATAATCAGGAATGCACCAGAGTACGATTTCCTCGCCGTTGACGGAATTCGCCACGAGCTATGGGTAGTAAAGGATTATAATGTAAAAAAGATCATTTCTGAA
>JBGSYX010000165.1:0-3476 GCA_041750735.1 Cyclobacteriaceae bacterium | reverse complement strand
GGAGAAGCATTGACACTGAGAGCGGTGTATTATGCTGACTTGCTAAAAGCATGGGGAGATGTCGTGGCACGATTTGAACCCATTACCACAGAGACTATTTATCTGCCAAAGACTAGCCGGGATGATATTTACAAGCAACTTATTGATGATTTAGAGGAAGCAGCCACTTTGGTGCCATGGCCCAATGAATCCAGCGCCACCAGCAGTGTTGAGCGTGTCAATAAGGCCTTTGTTAAGGGATTAAGAGCCAGACTTTGCCTAGCAGCCAGTGGATACCAGCAATATCCGGATGGTATAAGAAGAAGTACTGATCCCGATCTGTCCGTAGCCAATATGTATGCGGTCGCTAATCAGGAATGCCTCGATATTATAAATAGTGGAACAGCAAAACTCGAACCTTCCTTTGAAAACCTCTGGAGAAAATACAACGAAGATGTTATTGCCGCAGGCGGAGAATCTTTATGGGAGATACCTTTCTCAGACGGCCGAGGCCGGGTTCTGTTTACGTTTGCCGTCCGTCACAGAAGTGTTAATCAGCATACTGGTCAGGCTCGTGGCGGTCAGGCGGGTCCTTTACCAAACGTTTTTTATGATTACGATGTGAAGGATACCAGGCGCGATGTTAGCTGCGTACCTTATGAATATGGCACCGCAACCGCTGGTTTCTCCAAACAACAGTTGGTAAACCTGAGCACCTGGGCGTTTGGTAAATACCGGTATGAATGGATGAAGCGATTCGTTACTTCAACCAATGATGACGGTGTAAATAAACTCTATATGCGCTATGCGGAGGTCATCATGATGGCTGCCGAAACAGCCAATGAATTGCAGGGACCAGGCGCCGCCGCACCATATTTAAAGTTGATTAGGAAAAGAGCCTTTGATCCCAGTGAATGGCCGACAAAAGTCGATGCTTATGTCGATGCACTAAGTTCCAAAGAAGCCATGTTCAACGCAATTGTTGATGAACACAAATTCGAATTTGTTGGGGAATTTGAGCGGAAGCAGGCTTTGATAAGGTGGAACTTATTAAAAACAAAGCTGGATGAAGCAAAGACAAAAATGTATGCACTGCGCGACCGTACAGGCGAGTATTCCGACGTGCCGGAAAAACTCTATTATGAATACCTGGCAGATGGTGAATCGCTTACTATTTATGGATTGAACAGAGGTGAAACCGAGGACAAATCTACCGACTACGATTTCAATACCGTTTGGGTAAGTCCTACCAACCTCGTCGATTCCAAGGTAGAGTCAGTTTACACGCTTGACCCGAATACACGGCATTTCTGGCCAATCTGGCAGGTATTTATCGACGGGAGCAACGGTAAACTGGTGAATGATTATGGTTATTAATCCAATGAACGCTATGAAAACGAAACATATATTATTAGGCATACTGGCAGGATTCTTATCACTCGCCTTTGTTGCCTGCGACGACAATATTGATCCCTTAGTGGAGGAGCTGGAATTCAATAGGGTGTTTTCCCCAACTCAACTTACTGCACGGATAAGGAACCTGACTACGATCGAATTGACATGGAATATCCGCGATGATGCCGATCATTACGTGGTGGAATTCAGTGAGGATAGTCTGTTATTTACTTCTATTGTTAGAACCGTTGAGGTGATGCCGGACGAGCTGCCGCTCCAGGAACTTTTTGATGGAGCAACCACATATTCTGCTCGGGTAAAGGGAATTAGCGCCAGTGGTGCCGCGGATTCGAAATGGTCTGTAGTTACCATTAAAACGGATGCAGAAAATATCTATCTGCCAATTCAGGACGGCGATATTGACGCTACCACTGCCACCCTTAGGTGGGCTCCAAACAGTGATGTTACGAATTTCATCATTAACCCAGGAAATACATCCCGGGCAATAACGGCGGATGAAAAAACCGCCGGCGTCGCAATAATCGATGGACTTACAGGTGATACTGATTATACCGTAGCGTTGATGAAAGGCACAAAACAACGTGGCTCCATCATCTTTACCACATTGATTGATGTCGGAGATGCTACCAGAGTGTACCCGGAGGATGATCTCAGTGTGATAGTAGCTGCGGCGGCTGATGGGGATGTATTGGTTCTTTATCCCGGTGATTACACAGTTTTTAAAGGATTGATTGTAATTGATAAATCCCTCACCTTACGTGGATTGTATCCTTATGATAAGCCGAAAGTTCACGTTCAGTTCAATATCGAAAACGTTGCGCAGGAAGTAGAACTTATCGATTTGGATATGAATGGTGACGCAACACTAAGTGATGTAGTCCGGTTTACTACAGCAACTGTAGCGTATGGTTCATTGAAAATAACGGGTTGCACTATTCATGACTTTGCACGTTCCTTCGTGGTAGGAAATGTAGCCTCCACGGTAGCATCGGTTTCAATAGATAACTGTGTGCTCACAAACATTTTGACCAGCGGTGGTGATTTTCTCGATTTCAGGACCACATATGTTACTGACCTAAGCGTGACCAATAGCACTTTTAATAATTGTGCTCCAGGCCGTGATTTTGTCAGGATGGATGCTGCTTCCGGTTTTAGTGGTACAGGTTTGAATAGCAATGTACTCATTAACCATTGCACACTCTACGGCGTGTCCAACACATCTGACAGAATTTTGTATGTACGGTTCCTGACAAACACGCTTACTGTGAAGAATACCCTTATTGCCGCTACGGATGGTTATTATACCAATCAGGCCAATACATCGCAGCCTGTTTGTGCGAATAATAACTATTTCAATGCAATTGGATTCCATACGGAAGCGTATGTTACAGGAGCCAAAATCGATATTTCGGGTAATTACACAACGCTCGATCCAGGCTTTGTTGACACAGCAACCGGTAACTTTAAAGTAACCAATCAGACGCTTATTGATAATGCCGTCGGAGATCCACGGTGGCTTCAATAATTGAATGTTAATTCATCACGAGAGTGGTATAGATTCCACTCTCGTTTTTCTTCTCTTCATCCTTTCAGAATGGTGAAATATGTCTCATTCATACTGGTGGCGTCCTATTTTTGGATTACAAGTTGCAATTCAGACGCTAATCCGACGCCGGAAAAACCCATCCAAACGGTTGAGGATTCGTTTGCTTTTCCTGGTGCTGAGGGTTTTGGCATGAAGACAACCGGCGGAAGAGGAGGAAGGGTTCTTTTCGTTACCAATTTAAATGACAGTGGCCCCGGGAGTTTCAGGTTTGCCGTAGAATCAACAGGATCACGATATGTGATATTCAAGGTTTCCGGGAATATTTCCCTATTATCCAGGCTCGTAATCACCAATCCCAATATCACTATTGTTGGACAGTCCGCACCGGGCGAGGGAATTTGCATAAAGGATTTTCCTGTAGTAATCAATGCTGATAATGTCATAATCCGGTTCCTGCGATTCAGGTTAGGCGATGATGCTCAGCAGGAAGCCGACGCACTTGAGTGCAGGTTTCATAAAAACATTATCATCGATC
>JBGSYX010000164.1:0-7015 GCA_041750735.1 Cyclobacteriaceae bacterium | reverse complement strand
ATTAAGTATGATTTATAAATAGAAATAGGAAAGAGTAATTTTAACTCAGCAATCCAGTATTCCATCATTCCAATATTCCATTTTTCCCCTTTTCAATATAGAAATAAAAACTAATATCGAAAAAATATGAAACGACTACCCGGCGGATTATGGCCTGTGATGATCACACCATTTAAACCAAACAATACGATTGATCATGAAAACCTGAAAAAGCTCACAGATATCTACCTCGTGTCCGGAGCAAGCGGCATGTTTGCAAATTGCCTGTCGAGTGAGATGTACCAGCTTACCGAACAGGAACGACTTGAACTCACCAAGACGGTGGTAGATCATTGCAGGGGCAAGGTGCCCGTTGCCGCGACCGGTTCGTTTTATTCCCATGGAAAGGACAATGCAGCATTTATCAAGGAGCTTTATGACCTTGGCGTTGATACAGTCATTTTAATCAGCAGCATACTAGCGGAACCCTGGGAAAGTGATGAAATCCTGAAACGCAGGATAGAAGAGATCATGAGTGAAACCGGCAATATCCCATTGGGTGTGTACGAATGCCCCGTACCATATAAGCGTGTCCTCAGCCCGGAACTTATGGAATGGATGGCTGAAACCGGCAGATTTTATTATCACAAAGACACGACATGTGATAATGCCGCTATCAAAAGAAAAATTGATAAAATATCAGGCACGCAATTTCAACTTTACAATGCCGACACCCCGACGGCGCTGCAATCATTGAAAGATGGCGGCATGGGAATTTCGCCTATCAGTGGTAATTTCTATCCTGAGCTTTACGGCCATTTCCTGAAATTGTATGAGAAAAATGATACCCGGTCTTTGGAAAAACTCAATACACGCCTCACTGTGATGGACAGGATCACGCACGATTTCTATCCATGGTCGGCCAAAAACTTTCTGGAAAAACGAGGCTTTGATATCTGCACCAACACGCGTCTGCCCATGAGCAAGCTGACCGTGAAGGATAAAAACATATTCGACGCTCTGTTCAGAATGTTTCAGGATACAATGGATGAATTCGGCATAAAACCGGTTCTCTGACAACCCTGGCATATTATTCTCAAAACAATTTTTAACCCCAAAATTCACCTCCTTGCAAGCAATTGATCTCATAGTATTTCTGGCCTATATGATTGGCGTTACACTGTTTGGCAGTTCATTTTATCGAAAAAATAAATCCGCCGAGGCATTTACGCTTGGAAATAATTCTATCCCTGCATGGGTCCTGGCAATGTCGATATTTGCAACTTTCGTCAGCAGTATAAGCTTCCTGGCACTTCCGGGCAGCGCCTATCTTGGCAATTGGAATGCTTTTGTCTTCAGCCTTTCAATACCCGTGGCTTCGTTTATGGCGGTGAAATTTTTTGTACCTCTCTATCGCAAAGCCAATAGTCCCTCAGCATACACTTACTTAGAAAGCCGTTTTGGCCCATGGGCGCGGATCTATGCGAGTGCCTGTTACCTGCTGACACAGATCATGCGAATGGGAACGATTCTATACCTGCTGGCCTTGCCCGTCAACGCCATGTTCGGCTGGGATATTATTACTATCATCATAGTCACGGGTCTGGCCGTAATGGTGTATTCCGTAATGGGTGGAATTCAGGCGGTAGTCTGGACGGATGCTATCCAGGGGATTATACTCATTGGAGGAGCACTGGCATGTTTTATTTTTATCCTTATCGATATGCCGGAAGGGCCAGGGCAAATGTTCCAGATAGCCTGGGAAAATAATAAATTCAGCCTGGGCAGTTTTAGCCTGAGTCTTACGGAATCGACTTTCTGGGTGGTACTGGTCTATGGGATATTTATGAATTTGCAGAATTTTGGCATCGACCAAAACTATGTGCAGCGATATATGGCATCGCGGACTGATGCTGAAGCAAAAAGCTCTGCACTTTCGGGCGGACTTCTTTATATTCCGGTTTCGTTGCTTTTTTTCCTTATTGGCACAGCCCTGTATTGCTATTATTCGGCACAACCCGGATTGCTCCCCGCAGAATTTGCTGATCCGAAAATGAGCGATCGAGTGTTTCCATTTTTCATAGTCAACCGCCTGCCTGCTGGAATGACAGGGTTGCTCATTGCATCCATATTCGCCGCAGGCATGAGTACCATTTCCTCAAGCATCAATAGCTCGTCCACGGTAATTCTTACGGACTATGTGCAGCGATATTCGAAGAAAGAAGTTACCGCCAAAGGCTCCATGAAAACGCTTTATCTCGCTTCCTTTTTGTTCAGCATCATTGGTATTGCGATCGGTGTTGCGATGATTAACGTTCAAAGTGCCCTCGATGCCTGGTGGAAACTGGCAGCGGTATTCAGTGGTGGTATGCTTGGATTATTCCTATTAGGAGCTTTTGTGAGAAATGTAAATGTGAAGGGTACCGTCATCGGAGTGATCCTTGGACTTTTGGTGATTTTATGGATGAGTATCTCACCGGTTTTTTTTACAGAAGAGCCCTGGAAAGGATTTGCAAGCCCATTCCACGGATACCTAACAGTAGTGATCGGTACGCTGATTATTTTCTTAACCGGATTTTTGGTGACGATCTGGGGGAGAAAATCAGGCACCAGCAGCTAGATGCGAGGTGATGGGTGAAAGATAAAAGGTAATGGGTGCAGGGCCTTTGGTATTGGGTTCTTAATACATGATAATTTGTACTTGATACATTTGTTAATGGCATTTAAAAAGAAATAAAAATGAAGCCGAAAAAACTACCTCTAAATAAAAAAATAAGACATCAAAGTATATCTCAATGCACTTCAATCTCCGATTTGCGGACTCTTTACTTTGATCCCCCAGAACCTAGAACCCAGAACCCAGAACCCATCTCCGGTCTCCGGTCTTCCAGCCTCTTAAAAAACATCATTCATCTCATAGCACTATTCGCATTCCTCACCTCCTGCGATCCGAAAGTGCCTTCGAACACCTCATACATCGACACTGACATTGGTGGGGTAGGCATACTCCTTCAGCCAACCCGGCCTACCGTACATTTGCCAAACCAAATAGTACGGATGTATCCAGTGAGGAAGGACTACATCGACGACCAGATTTCGTGGTTTCCAATGAGCATCATTTCGCACCGACAGGGGGAACTGTTTGGCATCAGACCAGTGAATGGTTCTGTAACTGACGACAATTGGAACCATAAACTCACCTACGACCATGATCTTGAAATCAAAAGCCCGTGGCAGTATTCTGCATGGTTGCCGGTTGATGAGATTCAGGTGGAATTTACACCTGGGGCTAAGTCAGGAATGTACTGGTTTGGATTTAATAGCGAAGAGTTTTCACTCCTTTTCAGTACCATGCAATCCGGATCATTTAGCATAAAAGAAAATGGGACTATGGAAGGAGTGGAAGAATTCCAGGGCATGAAAGCCTACATCTATGGCGTGCTTCAGCAAAGTGGCGAGCCGGGTTCCGACCTTTTATATAAAACTGGGGACGAAAATTCCCCCACCATTGGAAGAGCCTGGGCATATTATAAAAATCAAACTCACAAATCAGTTTTATTCAAATATGGCTTTTCATTTATCAGCGTAGCACAGGCAAAGGCAAACCTTGAAAAGGAAATTCCTGCATGGGATTTCAAAGGGATGAAAGCTGCCGCCCAGCAGGAATGGGAAAACAAAATGATGCAGATCAATGTGAAAGGTGGAACGGAATCACAGCGAAGAACTTTTTACACGGCACTTTATCGCACTTATGAACGCATGGTCGACATGAATGAATATGGAAAGTACTATTCAGCCTATGATCACCAGGTACATGAATCTGACAAACCGTTCTATGCCGACGACTGGGTTTGGGATACATATCTGGCTCATCATCCCTTAAGGGCGATATTAAATCCTGAACAGGAAGCAGATATGCTTCAATCCTACGTCCTGATGTACCAGCAAAGTGGCTGGATGCCCCAATTCCCCATCACCTTCGGCGATAACCCTGCCATGAATGGCTTCCATTCCAATATCATTTTTCTCGATGCCTGGCGGAAAGATATTCGTGGATTTGACTGGAAACTTGCTTATGAAGGCATGCGGAAAAACGCCACATCAGCAACTATGCTTCCATGGAGAAACGGCCCCGCATGTAGCCTGGACACCTTCTACTATGAGCACGGCTTTTACCCGGCTCTTCATCCCGGAGAGCTCGAAACTGTTCCCGAAGTCCACGGTTTCGAAAAACGACAATCAGTGGCCGTCACTCTCGGACACAGCTTCGACGATTGGGCGCTGGCGCAAATGGCAAAAGAATTGGGCCGGGAGCAGGATTATGAATTATTTCTGCCTAAATCCCAAAACTACCGCAATGTTTACCGGGCTGACAAGGCACTTATGTGGCCAAAAGATCATGACGGCAACTGGATCGACATCGATCCGAAGTTTGATGGTGGCCCAGGAGGGCGGGACTATTACGATGAAAACAATGCCTACACCTATGCCTGGCAGGTGCAACACGATGTGCCGGGACTTGTAGAACTGATGGGCGGAAAAGCGCAATTCGAAAAAAATCTTGATCAGCTTTTCCGTGAAGATTTAGGAAGGTCAAAGTACCAGTTTTGGGCCAAGTTCCCCGATGCCACCGGGATTGTTGGGCAGTTTAATATGGGCAATGAGCCGAGCTTCCATATCCCCTACCTGTTCAACTTCACCTCATCGCCATGGAAATCCCAGCAGAAAATCCGCTTCCTGCTCGACACCTGGTATAAAGACAATATTTTTGGCATTCCCGGTGATGAAGATGGCGGTGGTATGACGGCCTTCGTGGTCTTTTCGTCCATGGGTTTTTACCCGATTACCCCAGGGATTCCATGGTATACGGTTGGTAGCCCGGTATTTGAAGAGGTGACTATTGATTTACATAATGGCAAGACCTTTACTGTCCTTGCTCTGGGCGCTTCTGAAGAAAACAAGTACATACAGTCAGCGACATTCAATGGAAAAAGTATGGATATTCCATGGTTTTCGCACGCTGACCTTATGAATGGAGGAACTCTCAATTTGGTGATGGGGCCTAAACCGAATAAGGAAATGTGGAAGGATGCAGATCCGTCGATTTTGTATAAATAAAACTGTTTAGAATAAGCTGTCTGAGGCCGACGCGTGATTAGCAACTTGACGGTATAACCATATTCGGCATTTCAGCAGTAAATTTTATTTTATCAATTTAATAGACTGGATTTTTGCATTGAAATCCAGTGTTTCAGGGAATTCTCCTCCTTTATCAAAATACTTTTGTTCCATTTCTGGTTCAATTTTAAATGTTAGATGTGTCCCGATTAAAATAAACTCGATTCCTCCCAAATCACTAAATACTGATATATCCATATCATTTTTTATTAGCTTATTCAATGATGCACCGACAGAAAAAATAGATTTGTATTTATAGTGGGGAGAATTCGTTTCAACTGATGTTATTTCCTTACCGTTCAGACTTTCAATTACAATCCAATGACCGCCATCTAATTGAACAGTTTTTATTGGCCAAAAAATTCCTTCACTTTCAGTGTTTTCAATTTTAATTTCCTTGAACAATGAATCCACTGAATTAAAAGAATTACCAATTTTTATTTTTCCAATACTTTGGTCTGTGATTTCAAATTCTGTTTTTGATTCAACTGTTTTTGAGTCTGTTTTAAACTCACACGAAAGGAGAAACAATTGCAGAATCAATAAGCTTGTTTTCATACGAAAGGATTACGATTAATTGTGAATTTTCTAATTAAGTCACCTTCCCACCAAGCCTGCGTTTACTATCTGTAATATGTTTATCCCATTCTTCCACCATTCCAATAATCTTCATAACTCCAGAATAATTCCTATCGGTCATAATGATATCTGCAGGCATAAATTAAAAGCTCATTATCAATCGCCTGATAGACGAGTCTATGTTCTCGATCTATTCGTCTGGACCAATAACCCGCTAGATCGTATTTAAGGGGTTCCGGCTTGCCAATCCCGGAGGTCGGATTCCGTTGAATGTCTTTTAGCAATTCATTGACCCTTTTCAGGATTTTTTTTTCATTGGCCTGCCAGTAGATATAATCCTCCCAGGCATTTTCGGTAAAAGTAAGAACCATATTAAAGGCTCAAATCTGGCTTGATAGTTTTGCCGGATTTCATTTGTTCGATAGACTCAAAGAGCCGGTCAGCATTTTTCTTGGAACTTAACAGGTGAAGCGTTTCCATGATGGAATTGTACTCTTCAAGTGAAATCAAAACGGTTCCTTTTCCGGTTTTCCTTTTAATTATCAAGGTTTCATGGTCATCTTCCACACTGTCCAAATAACCTTTCAGCCCGGTTCTGAATTCTGAATAATTTGCAGCAATCATTACTTTTACTTTTTGAGTCCATTATTAAGTACGAATATGGGTACTTATTGTTGTTTTTCCAGGAAATTGAAATACTTCTTATTGTTGTGTGTATTTGAATATCCCTACATTACATTCAGGTGTTACAGACTCATTCTATGCATTTATTCCACCATTCCTTCCACTTCATCGCTTCTCCCAGCCTACAGAATTCATTCTAAAACCCATGGTCTTCTTCCGGCCTGTTTTCTCTTCTTTCCCCTGAATTACCCTCTCTATCGATATGTGGGTTGCCTCTATCATTTGAGTGGAAGTCTTCACGCGGTCTGAAGGCGCGGTGCATCATCCCAATGAAAGTTTCTTTTTGAGTTTCGTCACATATATTCATGATATCCCGGAAGTTCCTGAAATTTAGCAATTCCAGTTCAGCCTGCTTATCACCGATTTGCTGAATAAGATTCTCAGATGCTGAATCATACTCCTGGTTTTTCATCTTGTTGACTAACTCTTCACGTAACGTACGAATCTCATTTGTTTTGAGTTCGAGATTAGCGCGATGAATTGTTGCGAGAGAATCAAAAATAACCTGTTGCTCAGCACTCAACTTTAATTGATCCTTGAGAAAGTGCTGGTTCGCCGGTGCTTGTACCTGATCCGGCCTGCCGGTTCTCTGGTA
>JBGSYX010000163.1:0-6947 GCA_041750735.1 Cyclobacteriaceae bacterium | reverse complement strand
TTACCTTTTTTAACCAAGGTCAATTATGAAAAGTTTATACTTTTGATAATCAATAAATTCAGCGTCAATGCCAAAAAAAGATACTCCGGAGGACCCAAGACGTAAGGAAAAACTCATGGCCTTTGATCGGCTGCTCACTATCATGGATGAGCTGAGACTCCATTGTCCGTGGGATAAAAAGCAGACATTAGAATCGCTACGGCACCTGACCATCGAAGAAACCTATGAATTGTCTGACGCGATCCTCGGCAAAGACTTAAGTGAAATAAAGAAAGAACTGGGCGACCTGATGTTGCACCTGGTTTTTTACGCCAAAATCGCCGACGAACAAAAGGAATTTGACCTCGCCGATGTGCTTCATGGTATTTGCGAAAAACTCATCCACAGGCATCCGCATATCTATGGTGATGTAGAAGTTAAAGATGAGGAGGAGGTAAAACAAAACTGGGAAAAGATCAAGCTGAAAGAAAAAGGCAACGACTCAGTGCTAGGTGGTGTTCCTAAAGCCCTTCCGGCTATAGTAAAAGCGATGCGCATCCAGGAGAAGGTGCGGGGAGTTGGGTTTGAATGGGAAAACGCCGAGCAGGTATGGGATAAAGTGGAAGAGGAAATGCGCGAATTCAGATTGGAATTCAATGGTGGCACGGAAACTCCATTTAATAATGAGCTCGCGCTGGCCGAGTTTGGCGACCTGTTGTTCACACTGATAAATTATGCCAAATTCGTCCATATAAATCCAGAAGAAGCGCTGGAACAAACCAATAGAAAATTCATCAAACGCTTTCAATACCTTGAATCGGAATCACGAAAAGACGGCAAGAAAATCAGTGAAATGACCCTTGCCGAAATGGATGTGTACTGGGAAGCCGCGAAAAAGTTAAAATAATCAGGCGATAAAGAATCTCCTTACTTCAAGGTTGCTATTTTTGCCTGCGTTGAATGATATTTTTAAAAATCGCCACGGCTCTTGTTCTATCCCGCTGGTAGTTTGCACAAGAAATTAGGTATATGCACTTTAAAGTTTTAAAATTCGGTGGTACATCGGTCGGCTCTTCCGCCAACATCAGGGAGGTTGTCGATATCATTGCCGAATATAAATCGAAAAATATCCATGTCGCGGTAGTCTGTTCAGCTATGTCGGGTGTCACCAACATGCTTCTGGACATGGGCCAAAAGGCATCTGAAAATGACGAGAAGTACCTCGATTTACTCAAAGAAATAGAAACACTTCATTTCCGTACCATAAAGGAACTGCTCGAAGTAAAATACCAAAGCCATACACTGGCATCTGTGAAAAAGATGCTCAATGAACTCGAAGACTTGATGCACGGTGTGTTTTTACTCAAGGAACTTTCACTGCGTACTACGGACCTGTTACTGAGCTTTGGCGAGCGCCTTTCATGCTACATTGTCGATGCCTTCGCGAATCAACAGGGTCTGCAAACCGAAATGCTCGATACCCGCGATGTGATAAAAACAGATAATCGATTCGGCAAAGCCCGCGTGGATATGGATGTCACAGAAAAAAATATTCGGGAGCATTTCGCAAGTCATCCTAAAATACAAATTGTCACCGGCTTCATCAGTTCTACCGATAAAGGTGAAACTACTACACTGGGAAGAGGTGGCTCTGACTATACTGCAGCCATCCTCGGCGCCGCCATGGATACCAATGAAATAGAAATATGGACCGACGTGGACGGCGTATTGACCACCGACCCACGACAGGTAAAAAAGGCATTTTCACTCCAACGCATGACCTATGAGGAAGCGATGGAAATGTCACACTTTGGCGCCAAGGTGATCTACCCACCGACATTGCAGCCTGCGTTTCAGAAACGAATACCATTACGCATAAGGAATACATTCAACAGGGCCTTCCCCGGCACGCTTGTCAGCAGTGAAGCGGATGCGGGTAATTTCCTCGTAAAAGGCATCTCATCCATCGAAGATATCTCGTTGATCAACTTGCAGGGAAGTGGTATGGTCGGAGTGGCTGGGGTGTCATCGCGCCTCTTCGGGGTCATTGCTGCCAACAACATCAACCTGATCCTTATCACCCAGGCATCATCGGAACATTCGATCTGTTTTGCCATAGATCCAAAAGATGGGGTTTTAGCGAAAAAAGTAATTGAAGAAGAGTTTAGCCGGGAAATTGAAACGGGGAAAATCGATTCCATACAGGTAGAAACGCAGATGTCTATCGTGGCGATCATCGGTGAAAACATGGCACACACTCCTGGTATTTCAGGGAAACTCTTTAATGCCCTGGGAAAAAACGGAATAAACGTGGCCGCCATAGCGCAGGGGTCCTCGGAGCGCAATGTCTCTATTGTTATCTCCAAAAAGGACATTGCCAAAACACTCAACACCATTCATGAGGCTTTCTTTCTTTCCGATGTAAAGACACTGAATGCCTTTATAATCGGTGTCGGCTTGATAGGCAGCACCTTAATCGAGCAAATAGCCAGGCAGAATTCAGAACTCGCCTCCAATCATGGCCTCAAAATTAATATTGTTGGCCTGGCAAATTCGCGAAAAATGCTCTTCATGGAAGACGGAATACCCCTCGATAACTGGAAAGAGACGCTCCTCGAGACCGGAGAGACCTCCTCGATTCCGATTTTTATCGAAAAGATGACTGCGTTAAACCTGTCAAACTCGGTATTTGTTGATTGTACGTCAAGCCAGCATGTTGTTGATGGATATGAGGAAATTCTCAGTCATGCTATTTCTATCGCCACGCCAAACAAACTGGCCAGTTCGGGAGATATTGCACATTTCAGAAAATTAACATCCCTTGCCGCAAAAAACGGCGTCCAGTTCCTTTACGAAACGAACGTCGGCGCCGGACTCCCTGTCATTTCCACCCTGAAAGACCTACGAATCAGCGGTGACAAAATCCGGAAAATTGAAGGCGTACTTTCAGGCACTTTATCATACATATTCAATACCTATGATGGCAACATGCCGTTCAGCAAGCTCGTGCATAGCGCCATGGAAAAAGGATATACCGAACCGGATCCAAGAGACGACCTTGGCGGCCAGGACGTAGCCCGAAAAATACTTATTCTGGCCAGGGAAGTTGGACTCGACCTTTGCATCGACGATGTAACCGTAAAAGGTCTTCTCCCAGCCGAATGCCTTGAAGCGCCAACAGTTGCGGATTTTTTCAACACACTGGAAAAGTACGATTCGTATTTCAGCAGGGTGTATCAGGAATCCGTCACCCAAGGAAGAATCCTTCGATTTATTGCCCGTATGGAAAACGGGAAAGTTACAGCAGGACTGGAAGGTGTGAATGATAAAAGTCCGTTTTATTCACTTGATGGAAGTGACAATATGATTTCCTTCACGACCGATCGCTACCACGACCGACCCTTAGTAATTAAAGGGCCTGGTGCAGTGGCTGAGGTCACTGCTGCTGGCGTTTTTGCAGAAATTATCAGCATTAGTCATTATTTAGCGTAGATCGCAATGCCAGAATCTATTTCCGTATTTGCGCCAGCCACTGTAGCCAATGTCACCTGCGGTTTTGATATACTCGGTTTTGCGGTCGATGCACCGGGCGATGAAATAACACTTACAAAATCGCAATCTGGCCAGGTGCGCATAGTGGATATTACCGGAGATGAAGGCGCTCTCCCTCGCGATCCGGACAAGAATTCCTCCAGCGCTGTAATAAAAAAGTACCTTCATGATTTGGGAATTTACCAGGGTATCGATATAGTGCTTCATAAAAAAATGCCATTGGGCAGCGGACTTGGCTCCAGTGCAGCGAGTGCGGTAGCCGCGATATTTGCTGTGAATGAACTGCTTGGCAAGCCGCTCACACTCCAGCAACTTTTACCTTATGCTATGGAAGGCGAACGCGTTGCCTGTGGGGCTGCGCATGCCGACAATGTCGCACCGGGGCTTTATGGAGGTTTTGTGCTTATCCGTAGCTATGATCCCCTGGATGTAATAAAACTAAGTACACCGCAAGGCCTCCACGCCACGCTCGTACATCCACATATCGAAGTGAGGACGAAGGATGCGCGCGAAATTCTGCGAAAACAGATTTATTTCAAGGATTCGGTGAAGCAATCGGGAAATGTAGCCGGACTTGTGGCCGGATTGCTTACTTCGGATTATGGTCTCATTTCCCGCTCCATGCACGATTATATCGTGGAGCCGGTGCGATCCATTCTCATTCCCGGTTACAGCGAAATAAAGGAATCTGCAATGAGCATTGGCGCATTAGGCGCGGGGATTTCAGGCTCCGGGCCATCCATTTTCGCGCTGAGCAGGGAGCGTAAAACGGCTGAAGAAATAGGAGAATCAATGAAGAATATATACACAGGTTTTAAAATAGATTGCGAAATTTATATCTCAGAGATCAATCAGCTTGGTCCCAAAATTTTATAATGTAAACTCAAAAACGTCAAGTATTATGAAAAACAAATTTCAATTTTTAATCGCACTGTTCGCAGTTGCTGTAGTAAACAACTTACAGGCTCAAGACAGGCCAACAATAGAACCAAAACTCACAGAAGTCTGGAACCCGGTTCCGGTCAAAGTTACACCTGGTACCAATAATGGCGCACCTTCAGACGCCATCATTCTGTTCGATGGCAAAGACCTCAACGAGTGGGTAAACCAAAAAGGCAGTAATGCCGATTGGACCGTCGCAGACGGTGCAGTCACTGTGAAAGCCGGTGCCGGCGTAATCAAGACTAAACAGAGCTTTGGCGATATTCAGTTGCACATCGAATGGCGCGCACCAGCAGAAGTAAAGGGTGAAGGCCAGGGCCGTGGTAACAGCGGCATCTTCTTCCAGGAAAGGTACGAACTTCAGGTACTTGATTCATACGAAAGTGTGACCTATTCTAACGGTCAGGCAGGCAGCATGTACAAGCAGGCTATTCCGCTGGTAAATGCTTGTAAAGGTCCGGGAGAATGGCAGACTTATGATGTTATCTGGATGGCTCCGGTATTTACCGAAAAAGGAACATTGAAAAGCCCAGCGAAAATTACTGTATTTCACAATGGCGTATTGGTACAAAACGGTTACGAACTCCGCGGCCCAACGGAATACAACAGAATACCACTATACGAGCCACACGGAAAGGGATCAATTGTGCTTCAAGACCATGGCAATCCAGTGAGCTATCGGAATATCTGGGTGAGAGAACTATAACCGGAAAGAAACACAACACAGAAAATCCCCTGCTATTCCAGGGGATTTTTTTATTCAGGAAACACTGCCTTCTATTTTCTAAATCCAACCTTAACTTATAATTTTAGCCTTCGCACAATCGAACTCAGTTAACTTCTTGACAAAACGAATATGAAATTACTTCAGGGAAAAACCGCTCTGGTTACCGGGGCATCCAAAGGAATTGGTAATGCTGTAGCAAAAAAATACGCAGAACACGGAGCCAATGTAGCTTTCACTTATCTTTCCAGTGTTGAAAAAGGCCAGGCGCTCGAAAAGGAACTCACCGCCATGGGCATAAAGGCAAAAGGCTACCGCTCAGATGCTTCGGATTATGCACAGGCTGAACAATTGATCAATGATGTGGTCGCCGAATTTGGCCAGCTCGATATACTCGTGAACAATGCCGGCATCACCAAAGATAACCTCCTGATGCGCATGACCGAAGAAATGTGGGATACTGTGATAAACGTAAACCTGAAATCATGCTTCAACACAGTTAAGGCCGCAACACGAACATTCATGAAGCAAAAAAGCGGCTCCATCATCAATATGACTTCGGTGGTTGGACTGAAAGGCAATGCAGGGCAGGCGAATTATGCTGCTTCCAAGGCCGGTATTGTTGGTTTTACTAAATCAGTAGCACTCGAACTTGGAAGTCGTGGCATTCGCAGTAACGCCATCGCTCCGGGTTTTATCGAAACTGAAATGACAGCGGTTCTTGATGAGAAAATGGTGCAATCCTGGCGCGATGCTATCCCAATGAAGCGCGGCGGTAACCCTGATGACGTAGCCGATTGTGCTGTATATCTTGCTTCTGACTTATCCGCGTATGTCACTGGTCAGGTGATCCAGGTAGATGGCGGCATGCTGACCTAATCTTATCACAATAATCTGTTGATAGCCCGGATGTTGAACTTCGGGCTATTATTTTTGTTACAGAATACACTATTCCCAGAATCGCATGAACAGGTTTAATCTGTTGTTTGAAAGTTCACCGTGGCTCATTGGGATTGGTGTGCTCATTGGCGCAGCATACGCGCTGTTGCTCTATTATCGCGCAAAAGCACCCTGGAGCCGGAACATGAACCTGGTGCTTATGGCCGTGCGATTCCTAATGGTAACTCAGCTTACGCTCCTGCTCTTTGGCCCGTTGATCCGACAGATCAAAAATGCTAAAGAACCACCATCTGTAGTACTTGCGATTGATAATTCCCAATCCATCATGGAGATGACAGACAGCCTTAGCCTCGATAGCATGAAAATTGAAATAAACTCGCTAAATAAGGAGCTACAATCATCAGGATATATCACTGAAATCAGAACGCTGGAGGGAGTGACACTTGGTGAAAGCATTACTTACTCATCCAAAACGAGTAATCTGAATGCACTGCTGGAAGGCATTCAAAACGACTATGAATCCAGAAACCTCGCCACCGTGGTGCTTTTTTCTGACGGACTTTATAATTCAGGTAGCAACCCTTCATTCAGACCATACAACTTCAACATAAGCACGGTTGGATTAGGCGATACCATTCAACATCCCGATCTCAATCTGAATGCGCTACTGTACAATAAAATTGTCTATCAGGGCAACTCCTTTCCAATAGTCGCGGAAGTTTTCAGCCATAACCTCACTGGAAAAACCGCCACTATTCAGCTTTTGAAAAACCGCCAGGCAATCCAATCAAAAACCATATCCATAGCCAGCAACAATCAATACGATCAAGTTCAATTTCTGGTAGCTGCC
>JBGSYX010000162.1:0-17676 GCA_041750735.1 Cyclobacteriaceae bacterium | reverse complement strand
TCTGTTCCCTGGAATCCAATGGAGGTTCCACCGCTCACCACCTGCATAGTTACGCCATTGGCATATTCGTACATGAGGTCGAAAATGTTGGCTGTATTATAAATGTCGCCGCTGAGGAATTGGGCAGTGCCTACTGCGCTTACCGGACCGGAATGGTCTGAGTTATTAGCCCATTGGGCAGTATCGACATAATGCGCCCCCCAGTCGGTAAGCATACCTCCGGAATAGTCAGAAATCCAGCGAAAATTCCAATGGCATCGGCCTGGAGAATATGGTGCGTAAGGTGCCGGTCCCAGCCACATTTCGTAGTTGAAGCCGTCGGGAACTGGCTGCGTTTTGGTACTGGCAGGGTTCATCTTCAGCACATCGGCATCCGGTACGCGAATGATAATCTTTTGAAGCTGGCCGATATAGCCATTGCGAACAAGTTCAGCCATGCGATGAAACACGGGGATAGCCCGATCTTCTATGGAAGTCTGGTAGATTTTATTCTGCTTTTTCATCACATCGCAAAGTATTCTTCCTTCCGCGATGGTGAGTGTGGGTTTTTCGCAGATTACATCCTTGCCGGCCTGTGCAGCAAGAATTGAGATCGGAACGTGCCAATGGTCGGGAGTCGATATATGTACGGCGTCGATGTCTTTTCTGGCCAATAAATCCCTGAAATCGCTGTATGTAGCGCAATTCCTATTCAGGTATTTTTCGTCAATTGCCTTTTTCGCATTCATCATGCGCTCTCTGTCTACATCACAAACAGCCACCACGCGCACATCTTCCATGGCGAGGTAGGGCGGCAGGTTCCAGTCCATGCAATGGCTGCCGGTGCCGATCATGCCGATGGTGATTTGTTTTGATGGAAAAATGCAGGATTTCATGATGAATGGTGCTGCAATCAGTCCGGCTGCAACGCCGGAGCCGGTGCGTAGGAATTTTCTTCTGTTCAATATTTGCATAGTCTGGGCTTTGTTTAAAAAAAAGTGGGTAAGTCTTCGAACTTACCCAACTTTCATGGTTTGTTGTTTATCAACGGACTTAATTGTTTTTTTTAATCTATCATGGCTTCAGTCGGGCGAGGGCATATTTTGCAGCGTCACCCAGTTCAGGATCCGCGGTTAGGCCTTCAAGCGTAGCAACGGATTTTTCTGATCCCATCCAGCTTAGTTCCCGGCACATATATTTCTTACTTTCCACTGATGCCGGTGAAGCGAGGAAAGCAAGTATTTTGTCCTCATACATGCCAAATGTTTCCGGTGATCCATCACTTTCCCTTATCATCATTGTGAAATCCTGCAGGTATTTAGTGCTTTTACCGACTTCATAAGTTGCGGCTTTTTCCAGTACCTGATCCAAGGTAAGCGGTTTGTATTCCGGCCATTCATGGGTACTTACCGCATTCGGAAAGTCAATTGGAGCAGCTTGCGAAACAACGCCCGTTGCCGCCCATTCAGCTCCCCGCTGCAGGATGGTAATGAAACCAACGCATTGAAGCGGAGTCAAATCAGTGGCAGATGCATTGATGCCGAGTGTTGTATGAAACACGCGTCCTTGTCCGTAGTTTATCGCCGCCATTACAGGTAGATGCGCGCCATCGCCACCTTGCAGTGTATCGGCCCATGCAGTAGCAAGAACCTCCGTTTGCCCGGTGATCATCGAAGTATTGAAGGAGAGGTAATCTGTGGAATGCATCCAATTTGGTTGTAAACCGGCAGTGATCGGATGGTCTTTTTTCAGATTTCTAACGGAATATTCGAAAGCATCGGAGGACTTCACAAGTCCGGCACCCGCTGGCGTTCCGGCTATTTCGGTCATTTCCGCCCAGTCTCCAAAAGCCACAGCTGAGGCACCAACGAGCACCGATGCTCCACCGTTTTTCACGTATTCCGCGAAAGCGGCTTTTGTATTATTATCCCAGTCGCCTTTTGCTACATCGAGAACTACCACGTCATACTTCTGGAAATCTGATGGATTTTTGGTGACAAGCTTGGTACTGAACAGGCCGGAATTTTCCAGAATGGTTTCCAATCCATTACCTACCTCTTCGCTGTCGGCAATAACAAGCGCCTGCAGTTTCGTGGAATCTTCACAACGCGTGAACATGGCTATAATGGCCGTTACCACTATTAACTGCACTGTTGATTTAAAAATGCTTATTTTCTTCATGACTCTACTGCTTAGCTGTTTATTTCTAATTTCCATTCACCCCGATAAGGCCGCATCAGCAACCTGTTGGCATATTCGTTGTTGGTAAATACCTCTTTTTCGGGATCCCAAGCCAGCTTTTTGCCGGTTAGCATGGAGATTTCTCCTAAGTGGCCAACACTGATGGAACGAAGTGCAGTTTCGGCAGGAGTGATTGTTTCCTTGCGGGAACGAATGCAATCGAGGAAGTTCTGTTGATGATCGGTACTCTTATATAATTTGATTTCTTCAGGACCGATTACTTCTTCCAGTATTTTTGGTTCGCTGGTGCGTATCACATCGCCGCGATCCACATGAACCCAACCTTTGTCGCCGTACCATGCTGTACCCATACCATGAACCAGTCGGCTGCTGTTAGCCACACGCATTTTCACTCCTGTAGCATATTCGCAGGTGAAGTCATACTCCACAGGCACGTCGAATATCCCTTCCCTTGGATACACTCCTTCTCCTTCAACAGATATTGGTCCTGTGCGATCGTAGCCAAGTCCCCAATGTGCAATATCGATGTGATGACCGGCCCAGTCGGTCAGTTGACCGCCGGAATAGTCCATAATCCATCGCCAATCCCAGTGAGATACTCCTCTGTATGGAACAGCAGGAGCGGGTCCAAGCCACATTTCCCAATCCAAACTTTCCGGTACGTCCATGACAGGCGGCGTTCCGATGGGCCTACGGCCATTTGGCAGACCGACTTCAACATGGGTTATTTTACCGATACGGCCATTAATGACCAATTCAGCGCCTCTGCGAAAATTTTCCAAAGATCGCTGCCAACTGCCTGTTTGCCAGATCACCTTGTTTTTTTCTACGGCATTGACGATGGCCCTGCTTTCTTTAATAGATCGGGACAATGGCTTTTCACCATATATATCGATCCCTTTATTGGCTGCAGCGGTGGCAATAAGCGCATGCCAATGATCTGGCACTGCAATGGTTACCGCATCAAGTTTTTCCTTTTCCAAAAATTCTCTGTAATCGGCATAACTACGACAGTCAGTATTCTTATAGTTACCATTTACCATGGAAACGGCCTTGTCGCGGTGTGCGCTGTCGACATCACAAATCGCTACATACTGGACTTCCTTTTTCTCGAGGAATGAACGTGAATTCCAGGTGCCCTGAGAGCCTAGGCCAATGCCTCCAAGCACGATCCTGTTGCTCGCTGCAACGGCGCCATTCTTGCCGAGTGCTGACCCTGGAATGATATATGGAACAGCAAAAATGCCCAAGGCGCCACCCGCGGCCTTTTTGATAAACTGTCTTCTGTTATTTTTCATCTTTTTGTAAATTATGATTTAGCTTACTGCTGATCCTGGTACGGGCACATCAAAAGTCATGTCCAGGTTGCCGAAGTGGTATTCGGTTGGACCGATACGCATATCCGACTTCATCATTTCTTCCCAGGTAATTTTCTTACCGGTGTACGCTGCGGTGCGTCCCATGATACCTGTGAGGGTAGAAAGTGCGCAGGCTTCTGCGTCATTGATCATGGTGTTATTGCGGATGGCTGTTACCCAATTCACATGTTCCTGGATATATGGAGTGAGCGCCACCTTACCGGTAGATTCACCTTTTTCGTTCTTAGGATAATCGTATTCCCAGATCACTTTTCCGCTCAGGTCATAGATTTTATGAGGATCAGAATCTGAAAGCCGTATCATGCCTTTTGTTCCGACGATTACTTCTCCAACACCATTGGCACAATCATCGATCTGTCGGCACATACTGTGCATGCTCAATCCGCCTTCATAGCTGAAGTCGATGCTGAAATTATCAAACTGATCGCCGGTTCTTCTACGCTGACGACTTCCGAATCCGACTGCAAACACCGGTGTTTTCCCTGCAAACCAGTTGATTACGTCGATATTATGTACGTGCTGCTCCACAATATGGTCACCGCTAAGCCAACTGTAGTTGTTCCAGTTGCGGAGCATGTATTCCATGTCGGTTTGGCCTTCTTCGCGTTCTTTGAACCACACATGAGCCTGGTTCCAGTATGCCTTGGCAGAAAGAATCTGGCCAATAGCACCATTGGAAACCTGAGCATATGATTCAACATAATCGCGCTGATGACGGCGTTGCGTACCGCAAATCACTTTTAACCCAAAGGCTTCCGCCTTCTTGCTGGAGGTGAGAATTTTCCTCACGCCTACCGGATCCACAGCTATAGGTTTTTCCATGAATACATGCTTCTTGGCTTTTACACAAGCCTCAAAATGATCAGGGCGGAAATGCGGGGGTGTGGCAAGTAACACTACATCCAGATCGCTGTCAATGAGTTTTTGATAGGCATCGAATCCGACAAAGCACATATTATCGGCCACTTCAACATTTTTCTCCTTCAGCTTCGCACGACAATCATCCAATTGATCCTGAAATACATCAGCCAGGGCTACGATTTCCAATCCGTTACCGGCCGCCAGAAAATTAAGCGCCGCTCCAGTACCGCGGTTACCACAGCCTACCAGACCGGCCTTTAACTTTTTACCATCTGGAGCTTTATCTAGCATTTCGGGAAGTCCGAGTTCCGCATAGCTGAGCTTTTTTTCTCCGCAGGCTGACAAGATGGCTCCAGTTGCTAGAGCACCTACCGTTCCGGCCTTCACCGCTGAGGTGAGAAAGTTTCTTCTGTTCAGGCCTTTACTATTCGTGTTTTCCATATTTATGAGTATTTAAGTTTATTTTTCTGATTCACACACTACGCGGAACCCGACGTTTTTCGAATCGGAATACCACCAGATACTTTTGGGCATTTGAGGATCTGTAACCAGCCATTTTTCTGTTTGTGTCTGGTCGCGATTGGCGGAGCGAAGTTCTATGGCATCGCTGTCAAAAGCGCCGCCGCGGATCACGTACTCTTCACCACTATCTGGGCCGGTAGGATCGGACACTTCGCCACCATATTGGTTATAGATATCATCTGAATAATAATCAGCAATAAATTCCCAGACGTTGCCGGACATATTCAGCAATCCGAAAGGATTTTCCTTTACAAAAGATGGTTCCTGGGTTTTCATCTGTGAATTATTGGCATAAACCGCGTATTCGCTGATTACATCTGTTTTAGCCCCAAGGATGGATTTCATAAAACCCTGGTTTGTATACTCTTTAGGTGAGCCGTCAAAGAAATAGGGCGTTTCTTTTCCACCGCGACAGGCGTATTCCCATTCGGCTTCCGTCGGCAGGCGGTATTTCTTACCTGTTTTCTTCGTTAGCCACTGACAATATACTTCTGCAGCATAATGGCTCATAGTGATTGCCGGTCGCGATCCTTTGCCCCAACCTTGATCAGGAGCGCCCCATGGCGCAGTTGGACCTGTGATGGCATCTACGTTTTCGGGCAATTCAATTTTCTTATCGCTGGCATGTCCCTGGCTGTTAGTCTCAGCAAAAAAGGCCAAAAACTCATCCCAAGAAACCTCGGCCTTGCCCATCCAGAATTGCGAGACATTTACTTTTACCTGAGGCGCTTCGTTGGGGCTATGTGCAAATTCCTCCGCAGTACTGCCGATTGAAAAACTTCCGGATGGTATGGCTACCATATCGAAGCTTACGCTGGTGCCGGGAATCTTTTCAGTGAAATTCACAAATTCAGAAACACTTGTCGCTTCAGTAAAAAGTTCCTTTGATTCAGTAACATCTACACCAAAATTGGTATTGTGTGCGTGGATGTTGTTTTCATCGAAATGCCCAACAGTGATATGGCAATTGAGGCAGGTGATGGTTTTAAGGTTGTTTTGATAGTGAAGGTGTGCATCGCCACCATTGTCGGAAAGAGTAGAGGGGAAAAGGTTGCTGTGGCATTTCTGGCAACTATTCATATAGGTGAAGTCGATGGCGATCTCAGGGTCAGATTTAGCCTGCCAGTTGATCTTATCGGTGTCTTTAAAGACCATACCATAAACGTCTTTGCTTCCGTGCTTGACTTTAGCCCATAAATGTCCTTCGCCATGAGGAGGAAGATGACATTCGACGCAGTGAACAACTATGCCCGATTTGTTATCAAAGTGGGTGGAGAGTTTCCATGCAGCATCTGTTTCAGTGTGTACATGGCACGACTGGCAATATTCGTCTGAAGAGGTGTACTCAACGCCGGCATTGATGGCAGCGATAAATAAATAGCAGACAATAGCACCGATTATGATGAACTTCCAGGCGTTTTTTCCCTGGGTGGAGGTTTTTTTCTCCTTGTCTTTTGAGCGTTTAAACGGGTTTTTCATTCTGAAAAAGTCTAAATGTTATTCATTGTACTAAACAATACTGTATATGATCACCAATATACTATCCATGGCTTACGGGCCATTTATCAGTTACTTACAAACTGATTAAACATGGGTTATTGAAGGGTTAAATTATTCTATAAGTCATTGAAATGCAAAAATTTAAGAATTTAAAAATATTTTTGTCAGTTCAGTTTTATTCATAAATTATTAACGGAATAAACAGTTCCGTGCGGATGCAAAAGAGAATGTCAGGCAAATGTCGGGTAAACATCTTCATTTTTAATTCACTCGTGTTTGTCGCCTGCGTATCATTGTCTGACAAACAAATATTACCAACATGAAACAGCCCGAATTAGGACGGAAAATTATCGAACTGAGAAAAGAAAAAGGCTTGACTCAGGAAGAACTTGTGGATAAATGCAACATCAGTGTGCGTACGCTACAGCGAATTGAAGCCGGCGAAGTTACCCCGCGAGACTATACTGTAAAGACAATTCTTGCGGCATTGGATTACGATCTGGCCATGATCGCCGATAACAACCACGGTGTACCGGAACAATTATCAACTTTTTTTAAAAACCTGCTTTATATCGATGTTGATTTGGAGCAGCCGGCCGATTACCTGACACGCCAGCTCACTATGGCATGGATATTTGGCCTGGTAAACTTTTTAACCGGATTACCTGAAGCATTGGCAGATTATACCCTGATTGCAAAGCAGGAAATGATTTTTCATCCTTTGATTCAGGTAGCATTAAAACTGGTTGTGTGGATTTCCTATATCTTTTTTCAGCGGGGATTTATTCTCACGGGTTTTCTTTATCAGAATTACTTGCTGAAAATCATATCCTATATTCTAATGTTCGCCGTGACCATGTCAATTGGATATGATATTACCAGTGTGTTTTACGGACCAATGGCCATAGAATATGTTATGGGAGCCGAAGCGCTAATATTCGGTGGTATTTTAATCCTCTATGGTATTTCATTGTTGCGGCTCCGGAAACCACTGGGCGACGTGGCTTTTTTCGCTGGTTTTTTTGAGATTTTGGCAGGGGCCTGTTTCCTTACGGTCATTTTAGGATTTGCCGGGCTCATTTTGTTGATACCTGCTTCCATTCTCGAGATCGTGGTTTTATTTAAGGTGACGGAGACCGTTAAGAAGCATAAACCTGTTTTTAACGCGGCTGGAAATAGTTATGATTAAAAACTTAACTGTTCTTTCCGAGCCGCAAAGACTTATTGTACCCATCCTCTACGGTTCAGTCATTGGATTTTGCCCAAGCTCAGATTCCTGCCTGCGCAGGAATGACGGTAGCTCCACTCGTCATTCCTAATAAGCGTAACGCGATCAGGCATCTGCCTGTAGCGTAAAGCAATCAATTGAAATCAGAGTTCACACAAAGTAAAAATCTAAGGCCAGAAAGTTCACTGTCAGGCAGGCGCTAAAGGTGACAATTCTCCAAGCTGGTTTAAGGAGACTCTCAGACCAGAGCTGGTGTTGATTTGCTCAATTCGAAGTCAAAATCTTTCAATCCATCGTGATCACCACATTCCCGATCTTTTGACCTGTGAGGACGTAGGTGAATGCATCGGCGATTTTTTCGAAGGGATACTGCCTGTCGATAACTGGTTTGAATTTGTTATCGATCGCCAGCTGCCGAAGGTAAAGAACGTCTTCCTTGTTAATAGTCGGAATGGGGAAAAGCACTTTTTTACCACGACTTAATGGCGATAACATGGCTAAGAATGGATTTTGTGATCCCGGCCCGAGTTCGGTAGAGATATATATACCTCTTTTTTTAAGTATCGGTTTACACACGCCAAACGAACTTTTACCCACGGCATCAAAGATAAAGTCGTATGTTTTATCTGTTTTGGTGAAATCTTGTTTGGTATAATCAACCACTTCATCAGCACCTAGCGATTTCATCATCGCCAGATTCTTCGTATTGCCCACTGCGGTAACCCATACGCCCAATGCTTTGAGCAACTGGACAGCAGCAGAACCAATGGCGCCAGTGGCACCATATACCATAGCCTGCTGTCCTGGCTGTACCTTTGCCGCCCTGATATCACATAGAGCATAGTGCGAACCTTCGGTGAGAGGTGCAGCATCGGAATAGGTCATGCCATCCGGGATGACCGTAACAGGGCCATTTTCGTTTATGGTCTTAAATTCAGCATGCCCACTGAAGTTTTCTTCATCGTAACCGAATACCCTGTCTCCTTGCTTGAAAAGCGTAACTCCTTTACCAATTGATGCAACTTCGCCAGCAAATTCGTTTCCCAGAATTTTGTTTTTTGGATTTGGAAAGCCGATAATGAGGCGGGCAAATTTTGGCCTGCCGGTCAGGAAACCACTGTCGGTTCTATTGACGGTAATGGCATGGATTTTTATCAGTATTTCATGGTCCCTTGGAACAGGTATCGGAATGTCGATAATACTCAGGACTTCGGGATTTCCGTATTTCGATCGATAAGAAGCTTTCATAGCTGAATTATTTTCCTCTTACTTATTGTTTTAAATCCTGGGCAATTCCCATGGCGTACGGTAGCGGGCTTGGGCCATTTCATTGGCCTGTGGATCATTTTTAAATTCCTTTTTCTCCACATCCCAATACACTTTTTTACCCAACCGATAAGCGATATTGCCAAGGTGGGCATTGATGGCAGTGTTCACGCCGATGCTGATATCACAAGCTGGTTTCTGCCTGGATTTTATACAATCTATAAAATTCTGTGCATGCAGGTCGCGAGAATTGCCTTTGGGTAACTGCAAATCGACAGGTTCCATACGGTTGACGTTTTCATTCTTAGTTTTGTTGAAATCCTGGTTAGGCCGCACTTCCCATCCCTGCCGGTCGATGAGCAAAAGGCCATTTTCTCCAAGGACCGCTACCCCGTGATGCCGGCCGTATGGCCAGTAGCCAATACCTTGTGTGTGTTCCCATGTCATGACGAAATTATCAAATTCATACAGGGCTATCTGGTTGTCGGGCGTTTCCATGGCGCTGTTGGGGTAGGTAAATTTGCCGCCAGAGGACATCACCGCATTGGGAGCGCCGACATTCATAAACATCAACACCATATCGATAAGGTGTACACCCCAGTCGGTCATGATGCCTCCGCCATAATCCCAGAAATACCGCCATGTGCCATGAAATCGGGTTTGATTGAATGGTCGCTTTGGTGCAGGTCCCAGCCACATGTCATAGTCCACGCCATCTGGCGCAGGTCCATCCGCCACTCTGGTAAGTTGCTGCCGGTCGCCATAATTCAAAAATGCTTTTATATTGGAAATCCGTCCCATTTTACCAGACTGAATGAAATCCCGGGCATCGTTCCAATGAGGCTCACTGCGCTGTTGCTGGCCGACCTGAACAACTCTGTTGTATCGGGCAACTGCTTTTTCGAGCAACAGACATTCTTCAATAGAATTGGCCAATGGTTTTTCAACATAAACATCTTTTCCGGATTCCATGGCGTAAAGTGTGCCCAGTGTATGCCAGTGGTCTGGAGTGCCCACAAGAATAGCGTCGATGTCTTTTCGCTCCAGCATTTTCCGGAAATCGCTATACAATTCTGCTTTTTTGCCGGTCAACTTTTCAAGGTCAGCGGCGCGGTTGTTGAGCACCGTCTGGTCGATGTCGCACAATGCAACGCATTCCACTCCATCGACGCGTAGATGAGAACTGAGATTGGCCCAGTTCACTCCACGGACTCCCATCAGGCCGATATTGATTTTATCACTTGGCGCCACATTCCGGCGTTTTGCGTAGAGTTCAGAGAAAGGAATGCCGGCTATTCCCAGTGAAGCGGCTATTCCGGCTGAGTTTTTTATGAAGTTTCTTCTGTTGGTCATTGACGTGAGTGTTTTGGATAAAGGATAATTAAAAATAGGGAAGAATTCTGTTTAATCCATTAGTGAAGAATGGTTAACATCCGATTTATCCCCATTGTATTGGAGAATCTTTTAAAAACCGGAAGGCTAATTTAATATCTTTATAAAATGCACCGATATGTTGCGGTATTTGCTGGGGTCAGAAAGTCCAGTCATGTATCTTAGTACTACATAAACTCAAAAGCGCTCAAAATCCATGAAATACTTTTTTCTCCATCATCCCAAAAGGTCAATTCTCACCTTTTTATTTTTATTTTCTCTTCATTCCCTTATAGGACAGGGTTTATATACTGGCGACCAGGCAGCGAAATTCACTGCCGGAATACCCGAAAACTTCAGGAGCCAGATTCGGGAGGGGATTCCATCGGCAGCCATTTCCGCGCCACTGAAAGCCCGAAAACTACTTGTTGTGAATTATAATATCCGCGACAGAAAAGTAAGTTCAGGCCATCCGTCCATACCTTATGCCAACTACGCTATTCAACAAATGGGTATAAAGACGGGAGCATTCGAAACATGGTTTACTGACGATACGCTCATTTTCTGTACTGATAAATTATTTGACTTCGATGCTATTGTCTTGAATAACACCGTGGGGGCACTGTTTGAGGGGAAAGAAGCCCGCCAGCGATTGCTGGATTATGTGTATAGTGGTCACGGCACTATGGGAATCCATGGCGGCGCCGGGGCCACCTTTGTGCAGTACCCGGTGTATGACCAGTTTCCTGAATTTGGTGAAATGATGGGCGGTTATGAAAACGGTGGGCATCCATGGAAAACCAATGAATATATCAATATGATCGCTGATGAACCGGCGCATCCACTGGCTGGCACTACCGGACAAAAGGATTTTGATATAAGCGACGAGATTTATCAATACACGACTCCATTTACAAGGGAAAATGTGCGCGTGCTGCTTTCTGTTAACAAAGAAAAAACCGACATGGGGCCAAACCGGCGTTTCCTGGCCGAACGAAAGCTCGACGGTGATTTTCCGGTAAGTTGGATACGGTCATACGGTAAGGGTAGGGTATTCAACACTTCACTTGGGCACCATCCGCATATCAACTGGGACCCGCGTATTCTGGATCATAATTTCCGGGCGATTCAATACATCCTAGGTGATTTACCGGCTCCATCCACACCAAGCGCGAGGCTGACTTCAGCGATCATTGCCCAGGAGAAACTTGGCTGGCGACTAGGACTCACTGCCTATTCATTCAAGGATAATACACTGTTTGAAACGATCGACAAAGCCGCAGAATTGGGCATCTGGTATCTCGATGGCCTGAACGTGCAAAAAGTGAGCGCCGATATTCCAAAGGATTTTGACTATAACCTCACCAAGGAAGAACTTCTGCAGGTTAGGAGGAAACTGTTGGATAAAGGTGTCGCGATCACGAACTATTATATCCATGACATTCCGAATGATGAGGCCGTCTGTAAAATGATTTTTGAATTTGGGAAAATCATGGGAATTGAGGCGTTTATCTCCGAACCAAAACCGGAAGCCCTCGACCTCATTGAGAAGTATTGCGTGGAGTACAACATAAAACTGGCCATCCATAACCATGGAAAGGACATTTCGCCGGTTTACTGGGATCCGAAAAACCTGCTTAAAGTTATAGAAAAACGAAGCAGACTCATTGGCGCGTGTGCCGACATTGGATACTGGCAAAGGAATGGCATCGATCCGGTCACGGCGATCAATACATTGAAAGACCGCTTAATTACCATACAGGTTCATGATCTCGATGAAAAATCGCCGAAAGGCCATGATGTGGCATGGGGCACGGGAATCAGCAACCTGGAAAATGTCTTTAAAACCATGCAGCAGGCCGGAATAAAGCCATCACTTATAGGCCTGGAGTATTCGTATAATTGGGGAAAATCCATCAATGAAATCATCGCGAGTAAGGATTATTTCGATAAGACGGTGATCCAAATTGCGGCACAGTTACCTTAAATATCTTCATATGAAACGAAGAAGTTTTATAAAGAAATCCATCGGCGCCTCGCTGGCAGCTACAGCAGGGCCGATGATAGTAGCACCCCATGTGCTTGGCCTTAATGGAAAAACCAGTCCTTCGAACAAAATCAACATGTCGTTTATCGGAGTAGGAGGTATGGGCAGTGGCCATGTTGAGCAATTTCTGAAGTATCAGGATGTGATCGTTGGAAATATTTGCGACGTGCGGGATGAGCACCGACTCAACGCCAAACAAGTCGTCGACGGGAAGTATGGAAATGCGGACTGCAAGGTGTATGGCGACTTCCGTGAGATGCTGGCAAAGCCAGATATCGATGCTGTTCTAATTGCTGTTCCTGATCACTGGCATGCGCTCATCGGCATAGAAGCAGCCCGCCAACACAAGGATATGTATTATGAAAAGCCATTGACACGATATTTTAATGAAGCCAAAGCAGTTCGTGATGCTGTCAATCATTATGGTGTCGTCTTTCAGCTAGGCACCCAGCAACGATCCGACAGCCGGTATCGTCATGCTGTAGAAATTGTCCGTAATCAACTTATCGGAAAACTCGAAAGGGTGATCGTTGGTTCGGCGGGTTACAGCCAGGTTCCTAACCAACCGGCGCAACCGGTTCCTCCCGGTTTCGACTATGACATGTGGCTTGGCCCGGCGCCGGTAGCGCCATTCACGAAGGTGCGCTGCACACGGCATTTCACATTAATTTATGATTATTCGCTAGGCTGCATTTCAGGAGCCTACGGCATTCACGATATTGATATTGTGCAATGGGCGCTTGATGCGGATAACAGTGGACCAGTTGAAATAGAAGGAAGCGGCAGAATCGCTGAGGATGGGCTTTTTGATACAATTGGTGAATGGGAAACAATCCATACCTATGAAAATGGTGTGAAACTCATCTATACCGATCATATTTCCGCAAGGAAAAACCACCCCGAATACAAGCTTCAGTCTATGGGTATCGTCTTTATCGGCAGTGAAGGTTGGGTATCAGTTTCGAGGCAAGCGATCGAGGCGTCTTCAAAATCCATTCTTACCCATGTGTTTGGCCCTGATCAGATACGGATGCCCATCAGCGATGATCACAGGAGGAATTTTCTGGATTGTGTGAAATCCAGACAAAAAACGATGTGCCCGGTAGAAGTCGCATCCAGGTCAGATGCAGTTTGCCACCAGGCCGATATCGCCATCAGGCTTGGCCGTAAAGTACAGTGGGATTCTGCCAATGAGCAGTTCGTCAATGATGATGCCGCCAACCGGATGTTGAACGGCACCATGCGCAGTCCATGGCATTTGTAATACTTTTTAGTCGTACGCTCTGAATATTACTTCATGAAAAATCTATATAAAATCATCCGAGTAGATCAGCTATTGTTGATTGTACTCAGTTCTTTGTTTTTATTATTCAACTGCACAGACAGTCCATCATCGGTATTAAAAAAGAGAGCCGGGAAGGTTTTGGCGGAGGTAGAATCTTACCAGTTTGGAAACAGCCGGTCATGGTTGCAGGAGTTTCAGGATGTCATGGCTGAGGTGAATAATATGCCTGAAGTCCATGAGGATGTGGAAAACATGATGGTGAAAGTATTGTCTTCAAAAGCATCACTGGAAAGTAAACTTGTCGTCTGTAAATTCATCGGTCAGGTTGGCAGCGCTCATTGTATTCCAGTGCTTCAGGAAATGATGCTCGATAAATCCACTCAGCACATGGCCATCATGGCGTTGGCATCATTACCGGTTGATGAAATATCACAAATCCTCATACAAAGTCTGGAAACAGTTGACACTCCAGGAAAGGTAGAAATAGCCAATGCGCTGTCATTAAAACCAGCGGAGGAGGCAATAACGCCATTGCAGAAATTACTCACAGAAAATGATGAGGCGCTGAAGGATGCCGCAGCGCATTCCATTTCTGCTATCGGCGGTATGGAAGCTGCGGAAATTCTGAAAAATGAATTCGACACCACCGAAGGCGAGTTAAAGTGGAAGATGGCCGCTTATTGGCTCAATTCTCTTAGTGCAGAACCTGAGCAGGCTAAGTTGGAAGCCTGCGAAAATGTCTTGAATTCGGAGCCATCACTTTCAGTGCAATATATGGCGATGAAGATGAAATTGAGTTGTTTGTCAGAAGCCGATCAGGTGGCTGAATTAGTGAATGCATTCAAAAGCCAAGATGAAGAAGTTCAGGAAATGCTGGTGCCGCTCGTTAGGCAATTGCCTGCAAATGCTGACCTGGGTGGTCTAATCAATTCAATAAACAAATATCCAACGGGCATTCAGCAACAGTTGATGGTAGCTATTGCTGATAGGAATGAACCTGCAATAAGGCCGGTGCTATTGGCCGAATTGAAAAAAACCTCAAGCGATGGCAGACTTATGGCATTACGCGGTTTAGAAAATGTGGCAAATTCCCAGGACCTTGACCTGCTGGTCAGGTTGGCTGCAAATGGTACGGCGGAAGAACAGGAGCTCGCAAGATCGTTTATTTACTGGATGGATGACGAAAGTACTGACAGTGTGATTTTAGAAAAAGCGGCCATGAAAAATGGTGATGAAAAGGCCGAGCTACTCAAGGCAATCGGCTATCGGAAAATTGTGAGTGGAAAAGAATTGATTATTGCGAATCTGCAAAATCCCAACGCCACCATCAGAAACGCTGCAATCGTAGCGCTTGGAAAAACCGGATCTTTCAGCGACCTGAAACCTACGTTGGATTTATTGATTGCTAAATCAAATCCTTCAGACGTTGAAGCGATACAAAACACAATTATTTCCATGGCGGTGAGCTCAAAATCGGAGGGAGGAAGCGCAAATATTCTGGCCTCTAAACTCGCAGCTGACCCCGGCGCTAATGCCTCGGTGATAATTATTGGCGCTTTAGGCGAATTAGGCGATGATGCGTCACTGCAAACGCTGCGAAGCCATATCAACGCGAAGGATGCGGATATACAATTCGCTGTTCTAAAGGCTTTGTCCAACTGGCAGGATGACAGGCCATTGGTCGATCTGGAACAAGTATTAAGTATGCCCATTCCTCAGGCCAACCGTTCCCAGGCCATTGTTGGAATGGTGATACTCACGCAAAAATCGCGAACCCTTTCCGGCGATCAAAAAGTAGAAAAACTCCAGGCGGTGTATGGAACTGTCACGGATACATTTGACAAGAAAACGCTCATCAATGGTATCTCGAGGATTTATTCGTTGAAAGCCCTTGATTTTGTGATTGCTCAGGTCAATGAAGCAGATGTAAAACAAGACGCTCAGGAGGCTGTTATTCGGGTAGCCGGTGATCTCAGGGACGGTTTCCATGACGAGGTGAAAGCCAGCATGGAGTCATTACTTCAGCAGAATGAGGACCCCGAATTCGAAGGCAGAATCAATACGGTACTAAAAAGTATGGAGCTTTAGGCTGGAGCTGTTATAATAATTCGGGAAATGAATGAAATCTTAGCGAGACGCCAAGACCAGATAGAGGATGACGATTTGCGGGTTTAAGGCTCAAGTCCCATTAAGTAATCATCTTTCTTTTCAGCCAACTTTCTTTCTATCGACTTAAGTTCTTCCTTGAACTGTTCCAGTTGTTGGTTAAAACGGCCGAGGCTTATCAAATATAAAATCGTTGAAACGACAATTCCGGGTATTGGCCCAAGGTCAGCTTCAAAATTCATTATATAATTTACTCCTATAATCATTCCTACTAAGGGCAAAACAGCAAAGTTGGCCATTTTGAAGCGGATGACCTGCTTGCCAAACTTCGTTTCGGCTTTGTCAATAGTTAATTGCATAATCGGCATTCTTTGGATTTTCATTTTTTGATAAAAGATAAAATCAAAAATATAAAACAGCGAGACGAACTCCTTTTCTACATTTCCTTTTAGAAACCGCATGCCTATTTTATGAATGAAACTGATCCGCAATTCATCAAAGCTGTGATTAGATAAGAGTTCGGCGCGAAACAAGAAAAATCTAATATTCATGGCGGCCAATGAATAGTGGGAAGAAATAGACTGGAATTTGTGTATTTTTCGGATATGAGGCGCGTGAGATTCATTGTTGACTAAGCTACACCTGAATCGTCAAATCTCCAAGTTGAGACATGGGAGAAAACTACAAATTCCCCGGACTAGACGTGCGTCAACTTGATAATGTTCGTCCGGCCACGCAGGTTGATAGGCAAGGAGCCAACCATCACGATGGCATCCCCTTTTACAATCAGTTTCTCGTCCTTCATGATGACTATGGATTCACGACTAACTTCCTCAATACTTTCGTAGGTATTTACATAATACACCCTCACACCCCACAGGAGTGACAGTTTTCTTACCAGGAGTTTATTATGCGTAAAAACAAAAATATTGGTCCGCGGCCTGTGTGAAGATAAGCGATGAGCCGTATATCCGGAATCGGTAAAAGCAACCAGCGCTTTGGCCTTGATGTCAGTAGCCAGGTTGGAAGCGCTCAGGCAGATCATATCGGCATTGAATGTTTCCGATGATTCCTCTGCTTCCGGATGTGCCTTGGCCGGTTTACCATTGGCTTCCGTCTGGCTGATAATTCTTTGCATGCAGTTTATGGTCTCCACCGGGTATTTGCCAACCGACGTTTCACCGCTAAGCATCAGTGCATCAGCCCCATCGAGCACGGCATTTGCCACGTCATTTGCCTCGGCTCTTGTTGGGGTGAAATTTGTGATCATACTCTCCATCATCTGAGTGGCAATGATCACCGGCTTTGATCGGAGAATGCATTTCTCTACAATCTGCTTTTGAATAAGTGGTACCTGGTCAAATGACACTTCTACCCCCAGGTCGCCACGGGCTACCATGATGCCATCGGCATTTTCAATGATCTGATCGATTTCGGTGAGTGCTTCGGGTTTCTCAATTTTTGCGATAACACCGGCATGTCCTTTTTTCTTTTTGATCAGTTCCTTTAAATCAAGAACATCATTGGCAGTTCGTACAAAAGAAAGAGCGATCCAGTCTACCCCATGATCAAGGGCGAAATTGGCATTGGAAATATCGGCAGGCGTAAGGGATGGCATCGATACTCTTGTGTTTGGCAGATTCACTCCTTTTTTCGATGAAAGTGGTCCGCCATAAATCACCCGGGCAGTTACAGTATCCTTTCTATTAGTTTCAACAACTTCCAACTTTATCTTGCCGTCGTCAATCAGAATGCTTTCACCAGGGTTCACGTCCATAGGAAACTCCTGATAACCTATAGTGTTTTATCCGTTGTTTTTCCGGCAAGGAAGATAGTTGAAAGGGATGAGAAAAGGAATAGCGGCGGTGTCAGGAAAGAGGAGATGGAAAAATAGCGGATAAAACTAAGTTGGACTGAGCCGGGAATGGGC
>JBGSYX010000161.1:0-9784 GCA_041750735.1 Cyclobacteriaceae bacterium | reverse complement strand
TTTATCAAATTCTTCCCTGTACTTATCAGCATCATCCGCGTGGGTTTCTTTTAGATCGCGAAGTTTTAAAAACTGGTACTGACGTGACGATATACAAATCGCCTTTTCGCCAAATTCCTTATTGATCTCAACAAATTTTTTGGGGCAGGAACTTCCTGGCCGGTCTTTTTCAATATTGATTTGTTTTTCCATGTCTTTGGTATTGCCACGGAGATTGTTAAATGGCACTCCGAGAGGCGAAATCCCACTTAGGTAAAGGTCATCTTCCTTTGCATCAGAAAGCAACTGTAGCGTATGTTCATCAACACTGGTTACTTCCGGTACAAGGAGGAACGGAGTTCCCCAGCCGACAGAATCAACATCGTAATGGTCGATAAGAAACTGATGTTCTTCGTGCGTACCCACACCGCCCTGAGCAGTTATGAGTATCGGCATAGGTTTTTCAGGACATGGCCTACTTTTCGTCTTGAGCGCATCAGTCAGCATGGTGTGCGTGGTCTCGATCAGTTCCTGACGATTTTTTTTGAATTCTTCCAGGATTGGCCCCATGAGGTAGCCATCGGTTGCAAATGCATGTCCGCCACAATTAAGTCCAGATTCAATGCGGTACTCAGAAATCCAAATCCCCTTCTTGGCGAGAAATTTTCCCTGGATCAAAGCCGACCGGTAGTCGCTGACTTTCAGGATGATTTTCTTTTTGATAAAACCGTTTAGATCCGGATAGAAATCGTCGAAATTCTCAATATAACTATACAATCTTGGGTTCATTCCGGCAGAAAGCACTACAGCGGACTGAAGATCACTTTGGGCAAATCCACGGAGTGCTGCATGAGCGTCGTTGTATTCTGTAGGAAGTTTTTCACCATTCCAATAGGTTTCCCTGTCTAGTTTGGTCATTATATTCACATCAATGGAACCAACTGGCAAATGGTTATGTATCCAGTGCTGGAGTTCTTTCAGATTGTTTTGATGAAGGAACTGCTGGAACCTTATTTTTATCTCGGACAAATCGGGTAGCATTTCGATGTATTTTTCGAGTTCGCCACCTTTTTGGTGAATAGATGCTTTCAACTCTTCGACACGCTTTTTTACGAGGTCATTCATCAGATTCAAATACGCTGTGATGCGCTTGGCACGGAAATCCTCGATTTTATCGGTAATGGCCTGGAACGGAATACCAAATTCGCGGCAATAAAATTCCCGCATCTTTTCAATGAGGATGTCATCTACAAGTGATATCACGGATGAAATGCCGTATTGCGCAACCCTGACAGGTGTGTCAATCGTGTACCCGATCCCCATGACCGGAATATGAAATGAATGAGCGTGTGTCATGTTCTACCTCCTCCTTCTGTAAATGTGAGCATCAAAGATAACTGATTTTCATGAATATATGGATAAAAAATCATTCCAGCGACAATTGCCACAAAAATGTTCTTTGCTCCATATATAACGTATAGAGTACTAAGTAGTGAGTATTATGTACCATAACTCATCACCTATAACTCATAATTCATAACTCATCACCAGTAATCCTGTTTCGCTAATAAGGTTTCAATGGTTACTTTTGAGCGTCAATATATTAAAACTATGGCCAACGAAGCACGGCAATTTGAAGACTTTAATCTGAACCGCCAACTCTACAACGCCATAGAGGACGCAGGCTATCACATTCCCACATCGATCCAACAAAAAGCCATACCGATCATTCTCGGTGGGCACGACCTCATCGGAATTGCACAGACTGGCACTGGCAAGACAGCGGCCTACCTGTTGCCTTTATTGTTTAAAGTAAAATATCCCCAGGGGCAGTATGCCAGGGCTTTGATTTTGGCGCCGAGCAAGGAACTGGTGATCCAGATCTATGAAAATCTCATGGCTTTTTCGAAATATTGCCAAACACGGAATGTTTGCCTGTATGGTGGCATCGGCCCGAAAACACAAATCGAAGAGATTGAAAAGGGTGTGGATATTATCGTCGCCACTCCCGGCAGATTCCTGGATATATACAGCAGGGGCCACCTAGTGGTAAAGGAACTAAAAACCCTGATTCTGGATGAAGCAGACAAAATGATGGATATGGGCTTTGCGCCTCAAATCAGAGAAATACTGGAAAAAATTCCGCGAAAGCGGCAGAACCTGCTTTTCTCAGCTACCTACCCGGATAAGGTGCAGCGTATTGCCAATGAGTTCCTGACGTTTCCGCACAAAATCGAAGTAACACCGCAAAGTACACCGGCGCGGAATGTGGGACAGACATATTATCATACGCCAAATCTTCACACAAAAATCAGCCTGCTTGAGCATCTGCTTCAAGATCAGCAGTTGACGAAAGTGATCGTATTCACCAGGACGAAGGAGACAGCCAATAATGTATTCAAATTCATTGAAAGAAAATGTGGCGGTGACGTGCGAGTGATCCATGCCAATAAAGGCCAGAACAGCCGCATCAATGCATTCAATGAATTCCGGTCGGGCGAAATCCGCATATTGGTGACAACGGACGTCACGGCCAGGGGAGTGGACATTGTTGAGGTGAGCCATGTAATCAATTTTGATGTTCCCCGACTACATGAAGAATATATACATCGTATCGGCCGAACAGGTCGCGCTGATAAAAGTGGCCTTGCCATCACGTTTGCTACAGAAGTCGAGCTGATCCACCTTCAGGAAATAGAAAAAATCATGGGTGTGAAAATACCGGAGACAGCACTACCAACACAGATTGAAATTACACCAACATCCAAAGAAGAAACCAGGGAGATTGCCCTGGAAATAGACAATATCAGGCGGCGCAAGGATCCTGAGTTTAAGGGGGCGTTTCATGAGAAAAAATTTAAGAAGAAAAAAGTCACTACCTCCAAAGCAAAAAAGCCGTCGGGCCGCAAGCGAATTTAATTTGCCTATACAACCGGATTGCCAATTCATAATCTGAAAAATTTTGCTTTGTAAATGATTATTTTCCAGTGTAATAAAATGGCAAAAGCCTTCCTTTATAGCTTGGTTTCTGGCAAGCCGTTTTTTAAAAAACACAACAATTTTTCTCCACAATAAATTATACATTTGTGCCTTCTTTTTCGGCGTTCAAAAAAATCATTTTCATCAGCATGAGGTCAAATCTGAAACCGCAGGATATATTCGAATTCCGGCACCACGGTAAATCTGACGAATCCACACTTTTAAAATTACAGCAGATCGGAGCAGCAACGGTCGATGAATTGATCGATCAGACAGTGCCAAAATCCATTAGACTGGACGGGCCGCTTTCCTTGCCTGAGCCGCTCACGGAACTCGCATTTCTGAACGAAATAAAGGCACTTGCCTCAAAAAATAAAATCAACAAATCCATGATCGGCCAAGGGTATTATGGCACCAAGACGCCGACCGTTATCCTTCGGAATATCATGGAAAATCCAGGCTGGTACACCGCCTACACACCTTACCAGGCTGAAATAGCCCAGGGACGTCTGGAAGCGCTGATCAATTACCAAACCATGGTCATTGAACTCACCGGCATGGAAATAGCCAACGCCTCACTCCTGGATGAAGGCACCGCCGCTGCAGAGGCCTTGGCCATGATGGTCGGTATGAGAAAGGGCGGCAAAAAAAACGCACACAAATACTTCGTCGATGAAGGTATATTTGAGCAGACTCTGGCTGTGGTGAAGACACGGGCTCTGCCGCTGGGGATTGAGATCATAACGGGCGATGCCACGAAACTTAATCTCACTGATCCGGAGTTGTTTGGAGTTCTGGTACAATATCCCAATAAATACGGCGAAGTCATAGACTACAAGGCTCTGTTCGACGGCGCGAAAAGCCATGATATTTTCACCACAGTGGCTGCTGACTTGTTGAGTCTGGCGCTGCTTACGCCTCCTGGGCAATTTGGCGCCGATGCCGTTGTCGGATCAACGCAGCGTTTTGGTGTGCCTATGGGATTTGGAGGACCTCACGCTGCCTACCTGGCTACGAAGGACGAATATAAACGTCAAATGCCCGGACGTATCATCGGAATTTCTATTGACCGCCATGGGAATCCTGCCTACCGAATGGCTCTACAGACCCGAGAACAACACATTCGCAGGGAAAAAGCCACGTCAAATATTTGTACAGCCCAGGTGTTACTTGCCGTGATGGCCGGAATGTATGCCGTGTATCATGGTTCTGAGGGTATTCAACGCATTGCCACTAAGGTCCATTTGCTCACCAAATCATTTTCAAAAGCAATGGAAGCGCTTGGGTTTGCGGTCAGCAAAGGAATGTTTTTCGATACAATCAAGATCGATTTTACTGATCAATCCATAATCGAAAGCATTAGAGTAAAAGCTGAAATCGCCGGATATAATTTCAATTATCTTCATAAAAACAGTATTGTAATCGCTTTCGATGAAACCTGTGAAATTGCCGATGTCATAACGTTGACGGAGCTTTTCGCAATTACCATTGGCAAGCCGTTGGAAAGTGCAGGGTTGGATGCGATAATGAACCAGGTAAAAGTTGAATTTCCGGAAGAGCTTTCAAGAACCACTGAATTTCTCACTCATCCTGTTTTTAATAAATACCATACAGAGCACGAATTGCTCAGGTATATAAAAAGACTGGAAAATAAAGACCTTTCACTGGTACATTCCATGATATCGCTCGGATCATGTACTATGAAACTCAACGCCACCACGGAAATGATCCCGGTTACATGGCCGGAATTTGGAAACATCCATCCGTTTGCACCGAAAAATCAGGTTTCAGGATATCTTGAATTAATAAATGAACTGGAGAATTATCTTTCAGAAATCACCGGTTTTGCCGCCACATCTCTCCAACCCAATTCAGGAGCACAAGGTGAGTACGCCGGCCTAATGGTAATAAAGAAATATCAGGAGCATATCGGCCAGGGCCACCGCAATATCGTATTGATTCCTTCGTCGGCGCACGGAACTAATCCTGCCAGCGCTGTGATGGCGGGCGCCAAAGTGATCATTGTCGCATGCGATGCGCAGGGCAATATCGATCTAAACGATCTCAAGACCAAGGCCGCTGAGCATATGAACAATCTTGCCGCACTTATGGTGACTTACCCATCCACCCATGGTGTATTCGAAGAGGGTATCGTGGAAATATGCCGGATTATCCATGAATTTGGCGGACAGGTATATATGGATGGTGCCAATATGAATGCACAGGTCGGGTTGACAAGTCCCGGCAAGATCGGCGCTGATGTTTGTCATTTGAATTTACACAAGACATTTTGTATTCCTCACGGTGGTGGTGGACCAGGTGTTGGACCTATATGCGTAGCATCTCATTTAGCGCCGTTTTTGCCGGGAAATCCATTCAGCGGAGGTGAGCAGAAAGAAGCTAATTCCATATCGTCTGCACTTTATGGAAGCGCCGGGGTATTGCCGATTTCTTATGCCTATATAAAAATGATGGGAACTGACGGCCTCACCAATGCCACGAAAAACGCGATTTTGAATGCCAACTACATCAAATCCCGGCTCGAAGCTGCATACCCGATTTTATACTCGGGGAAGAACAACCGTTGCGCACATGAGATGATCCTTGATTGCCGGGAGTTTAAAAAAGCTGGCGTTGAAGTAGAAGATATTGCCAAGCGACTGATGGACTATGGATTCCACGCGCCAACAGTGTCGTTTCCTGTTGCGGGTACACTGATGGTTGAGCCAACGGAAAGTGAATCGCTGGCTGAATTGGACCGTTTTTGTGAAGCCATGCTTTCGATCCGGAATGAAATTGGTGAAATAGAAAACGGCTTGGCTGATCCTGCTAATAACGTTTTGAAGAACGCCCCTCACACAATGCATTTGGCAACGAGCGAATCATGGGATCTGCCGTATTCCAGGGAAAAGGTCGTATATCCTCTACCCTATGTCGCGGAAAGTAAATTCTGGCCATCATGTGGCCGTATTGATAATGCTTATGGTGACAGGAACTTGGTTTGCAGTTGTCTTCCAATTGAGGCCTATGCTCAAACCAACGAACCTACTATGGCTTAGCCAGGGAGCAGTTAGTTGGTTTTAAATTCAATCTGCTTTTTGATAAACTCCTCAATTTGCTCCACATCAAGCTTTTTGGCTATGATGGTCTTTTTATCATCGAGAATGTACAACTGAGGCGTTGTTTCGATATTGTATTCATACCTGAAATTCGAATGAAGTTGCGGATCAGCGAGGTTCATGAAGGATAGCTTCTGTTCCTTGATGTATTTTTTCCATTCGTCCACTTCCTTTTTAATGTTGGCAGCAATCACCACCACACCCATGCTTTTTAGCTTTTGTTCGTAAAGATCCCGAAGTACCGGTGTTTTCTTTTTGCAATGTCCGCAATCGGGGTCATAGAAATAAATCACTGTATAGGGTGCTTTGATATTTGCAAGATTCACCGGTCTCATCAGAGTGTCGAGAAGAATGAGTTTAGGCGCCGGTTTGCCGATGAGATTAGGCTTGATGCGATCCACCCGATCTGTGATCTTGGCGATGAGGGCCGAATCGGCCCAGAAAGCGTCGCCCGATATGTAATAGTTTTCGGCAAGATCGACAAATACCGCATCCATGCCCATAATATTGGAGGTTTCGTATTTATAGGTGATGTTGACCACGCAGTAACGAAAAACCTCCTTATCGGCCCGTGATTTTTCGATGATGGTATGTGCGGAAGAAATGATGGAGTCCGGATGCTTTACCGTCATTTTCTCCAGGTACTCATCGACCTTCTGATAAAAGTTGGGTGTGCGGAGCATTTTTGAATCGGAGAAATCCGTATAGTCAAAATAGTGCTCTTTGTAGTATTTATAGCCAAAATTCGGATCGATCTCCTTGCCATCATCCCCCTTGGGAGATTCGGGCACTTCAACCACTATGGTAGATTTGATGAATTTAGCCGCGAATGATCTCGGATTTTTTTCAATAAGTTGGTCGCGATAGGCTTTCACTTCTGTATCGAGTGATGACAATTGGGCCGTAATTTTGTCCTTTTCAGTCTGATCGGCGGTGGATTTTAGTTTTTCTGTGAGATCGCCGGCTTGCTTTTGCTTATCCCTCATGAATCGCTGGAAACCGAAAAATAGCTCATTCTCCAGGGAGCCGGTCGATTTCATATGACCGATATAATCCAGTGTATCTGTCTCCAAGGAAAATTTTGGTTCGGCTACAATTATATCAAAATATAAACTTGCCGGTGGCGCGGCATAGATAAAGTAAACCCCTCCGTCCAGCGGCTTGGTTCCTGAGAAAACAAATTCGCCCTGATCATTTTTTTGGGCGGTATCGGCTAGGTATTTTTTATCCCCATATGGATATCCCAGGTAACAAACCTCGCCCTTGTAATTCTTTATTTTCACTTTAATTTCATAAGCGTCATCTGCAGAATAAACCGATGCCGCCATGACCAATAAGATTGAAATGATAAAAAATGACTTTTTTCCCATACTTATTACTATTTCTTTTCTTTATACTGAAGCGCCTTTTACCGTAACCTTTATCAGGGCTACACGACTTCCTTTACTTTTAATGAGCTACCGCTTTCATCGATCACCTCAACAACTTTGCCCTTTTCGATATATTCTCCTCGGGTGGATGCGTCCTTCATTTCATCCTCAATCATGATTTTCCCACTTGGGCGGAGAACGGTGTATGCGGTGCCCTTTAACCCAATATAAGATCGGTCGTTGAAATTGGAAGTGAAACCTTCACTGCTTTGCTGGGTATTGGTGAGTGAAATCTTTCTGAACATTTTTGACTCGGTCAGTTTTACACTTCCATAAAATAGCAGGATAATTGATGCCATCAAGGCTGAAATGGTGGTTACCGCTGCTATGGCAATATCGTTGCTAGGTACAAACGTAAAATCGAAAAAGTCATTGTTGAGCATCACCAGAATCAATGACCCCACGATGAGTACGATTCCACTTATACCGGCCACGCCAAATCCGGGGATGACAAACAACTCTACCATGAGCAGAATGACTCCGATGAAAAAGACTATAATCTCCCAGTTGGCTGCTAACCCGCTAAGGTAATAAGGGACGAAATACAAAACCGCGGCAACCACGGAAGCTGCCAATGGAAAGCCTACTCCGGGAGTCTGCAATTCGAAATAAATACCACCGATGATGATCAGCATTAGAATGCCGCTGATCACTGGATTCAGGAATATCCTGATGATTTTTTCCGTAAAACTCAGTTGGTAATTCACTATCTCATAATTCGAAACGCCATTCTTTTTCAGGATTTCTTCAATGGAAAAAACTTCCCCCTCGCAATAATTATTGGCGATAGCTTCGGAAGTGGAGAATGTGAGCACCTTTCCGGCCTGGGTGATGCTGTCGATCGCCAGTTCTTCATCCACCATGGCTTCTGCAATTCGTGGATCCCTGCCGTTGGCTTCGGCGGTCGATCGCATGATGGAGCGCATATACGATTGATATTTATCCGGAGCAGCTTCGCCTGTGGCGACTACAACAGTTGCAGCGCCGATGCTGGCGCCCGGGGCCATATAGATGCTGTCGCAGGCAATGGAGATAAGCGCTCCGGCAGATGCGGCATCTTTGTTGATAAAGGACCAGATGGGTTTTTCACACTCCAGAATCCGGGTGCGAATATCATCAGCGTCGGTTACAGCACCTCCATAGGTGTCCAGCTCCAGAATAATGATATCGGCTTCTATGGCCTTTGCTTCATTAAGTGCGAGTTCAGAATACCGATTAGTCCGTGGGTCGATCTCTGAATCGATTTTCATCACAAACACCTTGGTCTTCTCTTGCCCCAATGTATTAGCAGAAATATGTAAAAAACTCCATACAGCCGCCGCTAAAAATATGGATATTCGAATGCTTCGAAGTTTCATTGTTTTATTGGATTTAGGGTAAAATTAGGCAATTGGACTTCAACCTTATGTGATTAATATTAAATATCGTTACTGGAAACGGTATAAATATTTGAATAGTTCCGAAAGCGGACTATAATTCCAGCATTTCTTTTTCGGATGATAGTCAGCAAGAATTTAATCGGCCGACTCAAGTTCACTGATTGCGAGCCAGGCCATCAATCCGGCGCCTGTTTCCAATGCGTCTTCATCGATGTTAAAGGTGGACGTATGGACGTTCGAAATAATGCCCTTTTGTTCATTGCGCACACCGAGGCGGTAAAAGCAGGAATCAACTTCCTGGGAATAAAAGGCAAAATCTTCAGCTGCCATCCAGATATCCAGATCAACCACGTTTTCCTCTCCCATGTACTCAATAGCATGCTTCTTTGTACGCCTTGTCAGCGCTATGTTGTTGTAAAGAAATGGATACCCATGCACTATTCTGAACTCGCAGGAGCCTCCCATCGACTCCGCCAGTCCTTCGGCAAGTTTCTTCATTTTCTCCTTGGCTTCCCTGCGCCAGTCTTCGTTGAGCGTACGAAATGTACCTTCAATTTTCACCTCATCGGGAATGATGTTGGTAGCGCCATTGGCTATAACCTTTCCAAATGAAAGTACGGAGGGTATGGTCGGTATAGCGCGACGGCTAACGATCTGCTGGAGCGCCACGATGATGTGTGATGCAATGAGCACTGGATCAATGTTCTTATCAGGCATGGCTGCATGGCCACCTTTGCCATGTACTGTGATATATAATTCATCTGCGCTGGCCATGTACAATCCTTCACGAAAGCCAATTTTCCCCACGGGTAGGAGAGGTGTAACATGCTGAGCAAAAATGCTCTTAGGCTCAGGATTCTTTAAAATACCTTCCCGGATCATCATGGATGCGCCGCCT
>JBGSYX010000160.1:0-11657 GCA_041750735.1 Cyclobacteriaceae bacterium | reverse complement strand
ATACTTTTATGGCTATCGCTCCCGATATTGATTTTCAATGACTCATTTTCACAAGGTACTATTGAAGACGGAGACCCACCCAATCCCACAGACATACCCGGTTTCTTTAAATCGACGTTAGCTGATATCGAAATCGAATTGGATAATATCCAACTTGGCAATGTTAAGACCATAACCACATCACCTGGTGGGCTCCCGATTTACGCTGTCTATTATGGCGATAAAGAAGATTTTAGTTCACAGGCAAACTATAACTCCGCTGTTGCTGCTCAAAATCCAGCTTTTTATGCGAAAAAAGATTCAACAACTAAACCAGTTGTTTTTTTTATCGGACCTGTTCATGGGCAAGAAGTTGAGGGCATTGCCGGTTTAGTTAACCTGATTCATATTGCTGAAACTGGTAAAGATTACAGGGGAATGGACTGGGCAGCACTTAGAAATAAAATGAAAAAATGCCGAACCATTATTATTCCATGTGCGAATCCTGATGGGCGCAAGCGGTGTCCCTATGATGGCTTTGTCGGAATTCCCACGGCAATCATGACCAAAAACGGACAAGGCACAAAACTGGATGGCACATCATGGGGATGGCCGGAAGCCAAATCCCTCCATCCTATGAAGGGAAATGTTGGCATATTGGGCGCCTATTATAATGACGATGGGATCAATGTAATGCAGGATGAATATTTTTCACCCATGGCAAATGAAACAAAGGCCATTCTGGAAATCGCGCGAACCGAAGCCCCGGACATCTTGGTTTCGCTACATTCTCATGAAAACAACCCGTTAATATTGGAGCCCGCGTACGTGGCTATGTTTATGAAAAAAAGAGTTCACGACCTGGCAGTGAGTCTGAACCAACAATATGAAAAAGCCGATCTGGCTTCACAACCTTCTGATTGGTTTTGGAAACCCAAAGCTGACGATGCCGAATTCCCCCCTCGTACAACCTTTAACCTTGTCAGTGCGCTTCACCATATCTCAGGCACTATGGCTTTTACATTTGAATGCAGCCACGGAAGTATTTCTGAAAATTCACCAGAGCCAATCGTAACTTACGATGATATTGTGACGATACAACTCACTCTTTATGATGAGATGTTCGATTACATTTTAAAGAATCGGTTGATCTGGGATTGACATGTTTTTAGTGAATCAGGATAGTACTTTCTTGGTCTTTAGATATTGACTAGGGGTGATTCCTTTTATCTTTTTAAACTGTTCGTTAAAGTTAGAAATGTTGCTGAATCCACTCTCATAACAAATTCCCGAAATTTTCATTTTATTTTCAATCAGTAACTTACAGGCATGGCCAATCCTGATCTCATTTAAAACGGCATGGAATGATTTGCCGGTATGTTTTTTAAAGTACCGGCAAAATGATGTTGGAGTCATGCTTACTAGACTAGAAACCGTTTCAAGCTTAATGTTCTCCTGAAAATTATCGATCATATATCGGTGTGCTTTGTCAAACCGATCGAAATCGGCTGATTTCCTGATTCTTGCATAACCTGCGCTTGCCAGCAATAGCTTTTCATCTGTTTTGGACATGTAATCAAGAATTTTTATCAGAGCAACCAGTTTTTCCACTCCTGCTGTCTTCATTAATTCTTTCATTTGAATTTCAATATTCGCTCTGGCTGATCCGAAGAATTTAATACCATACTGCGATTCGAATAACAGTTGGTTGATGGCTTGCATTTCAGGAAGTATGGAAAGAGGTCCTTTAAAGATTTCTTCATTAAAATGAACCACCTGCACATGTGCCGTAAGTCCGGGGATATTTTCCCTATATATCGGATCGCTTCTCCATGCATGGGATAAATTTGGCCCGATTAATCCAATATCGCCTTCCTCAAATGGTTCTGAATGGTCGCCCACAAACCGGGTTCCTGTTCCCTTTTCGATGAAAATGATTTCCGCTTCCGGGTGAAAATGCCAGGGAACTTCAAGATAGGGGCAATCGGTATCCAGGCAATTGATACAATACTCTGCCTCCTTTGGTAACTTTTCGAAGAATACCTCCATGAATATATCTTTAAACATGCGATTTAAAGTAATAATAGGATAAAATACCATTATTATTTGAAATTCTGCATGAATTAAAGAATTAGGTCAGCACCTACCTTTATACCTCAACAAATTGAGAAATGAGCAATTACGTTCCCAGTAAAAGCCGTTACCAGCGAATGAAATACAATCGGGTTGGCAACAGTGGCCTTAAATTACCTGCGATTTCAGCCGGTTTGTGGCAGCATTTTGGTGAAACCGATATTTATGCGACCTGTCGCGATATCATTTGCCAATCATTCGACCTGGGAATTACCCATTTCGATTTGGCAAATAACTACGGAAACCCTCCCGGATCGTCGGAGGAGATTTTTGGAAAAGTACTTCGAAACCAACTGAGCGGCTATCGTGATGAAATACTGATCACAACCAAGGCTGGTTATGATATGTGGGAAGGTCCTTATGGCGAATGGGGCTCAAAAAAATACCTGGTAGCCAGCATTGATCAGAGCTTGACACGTTTGGGCGTTGATTATGTCGATATGTTTTACTCGCACCGTTTCGATCCTGAAACTCCTCTTGAAGAAACCATGCGGACTTTGGATTTATTTGTTCGCCAGGGGAAAGCGCTTTATATAGGCATTTCGAATTACGACGTTGAAAATTCAAAAAAGGCCATAAAAATTCTGAAGGATTTAGGAACTCCGTGCCTAATTCATCAGCCAAGTTATTCCCTATTTAATCGATGGATTGAAGATGGTCTACAGGATTTTCTAGTGAAAGAAGGTGTTGGCATGATCACTTTTCAACCGATGCAGCGCGGTTTGATAACCAATACTTATTTAAATGGTATTCCGGCAAATCAGGCAGCAGCCCTTGCCGATATTGGCATTACCGAACCACGTGTCGCCAAAGCTCGATTGCTAAATGAAATCGCAGAAAAACGCGGGCAAACATTGGCGCAAATGGCTATTGCATGGGTTCTGCGAAATGGCAAAGTATCATCGGTTTTGGTAGGAGCAAGCAATGTTCAACAAATGATGGAGAACATAAAAGCCTTAGAAAACCTTGACTTTACTGGTGAAGAACTTCAATTGATTGATGATATTCTTAAATAAAAGCGCTTTTCCCATTAACACATTACTAAATCCTTGTCTAGATGAATAATAAAACCTTAATCCAAACATTGGCGATAGTTAAAATGCATTATAAATTTTACAACATGAAAAATATAATTCTTTTGTCAGTTGTATTTCTGGGCTTCACGCTTCGGGCAAATGCACAGGAAATAAGTCCATACCTTTTCGGGCAAAATCATTGGATTGCAACCGGTGATGAAGGAAAAAGGGTTGGTTATATGGATGTTTTATGGCCCAAAGTAAAGGAGAGCGGGGTGAAATGTATTAGAATTGGCGGCAATGCCTATAATCACAGATTTCCTGAAAGAAAACGCCTTACCGCGATAATCGATTCTATCCGCAATATTGGCGCTGAACCTTTGTTACAGGTGCCGGTAGGCTTTACCGCTATCCAAACCATGGAACTGGTGGAATTTTACACTAAGCCCGGCAGCAACAAAGTGCGATACTGGTCCATCGGGAACGAACCCCTGCTGCATAAAGATTTCACTATTGATCAGATTCACGAATACATTATGCGCATTGCTCCGGCCATTAAAAAGGTCGATCCTACTGCCAAGCTTTTTGTTTTCGATGAATGTGAATTGCGCGAATCAGAATATCGCGACCTGTGCGGTGGAAGGCTCGATATTGCAGGGCTTAAAGAAAACGGGGTCTGGCTGATCGATGGATTTAATTTTCACCGATATCCCAATGGCAAGAACTTTACCCGCGACGACGTAGTTTTTACAGGTCCGGAGAACATCCTGAAACAAACGGTACTACTGAAACAAATCATGGACGAAGCCAATAAAAAACATAAGCGGACCGGCGATGCAAAATTAATGTGGGGACTTTCAGAAGTAAATGTGACTTATGCTAATCCTGACAGAGAAATCTCAGGTTACGGCAACACGTCGTTTCTAGGTGGTCAGTTTATGGCTGAAGTTTATGGAATCGGAATGCAATACGGAGCTTTTTGTGTAAATCCGTGGTGCATTAGCGAAACCGATGCCGTCAGTACGGATTTTGGTTATCTGGGTCTTCCGCGAGAATTTTATCCGCGCTCAAGCTATTATCATACTCAAATGATGGCCAGTCATATGACGGGTCAATACCTGCCAACCTCCTCCTCGAATGCATATGTCAAATCCATCGCCACAGTGAGTGAAAAAGAAATTGTTATAATGCTTCTCAACAGAGATCAGACCAAGGATTTTGAATTTGACCTGGTACTCAACAAGGATGGAAAATCACCCAAATCGCTGGTTGTCAATGCTGATTTGGGTCTTGACAAAACGATCAATGGCACCATACCAAGCCAGACCACCATGATGTTTGTGTTGTCTAAGTCAGGAGAAATTCTTAAGAAATACACCTATGGACTATCACACAATTTGAAGTATTCACCACCTGAAATTGAATAATAGTGGGTCATTGCAACATCTAAGGGAAATTATAAGAACTTGTAGGTGTCTGTTTACACCCAGTCCTATGAGGTACAAAAAATGGCAAATCCCCATTGGCTCGATTCAGCCTGGCAGGTTATCTCCTCTCAAAATTATTTTTAAGGGAGATTCAATCCAATTCCTCCAGCCTATACCCAACACCATGCACATTGCTGATGCGGATAGCCTTATCGGCAGCAAGGTATTTCCGCAGTTTTGAAATGAACACATCCATAGATCGGGCGACAAAATAACCGTCGTTTTCCCATATAGTTTTCATAATCACATCGCGCTCCACGACCTGGTTTTTGTGCTGCATCAGGATTTTCAACAGACGGGATTCCTTTTGCGTAAGCTTAATGTCATTTCCATGAAAAGAAATAAGTTGGTTGGAAAAGTCAAAAACCGTCTCGCCAATGGTGAATTCCAACCGATTGTCTGCCATGGATGGACGATCATAAACGCGTTTTAGCACAGCCTCCACCCGCAACAGAAACTCCTCAAGGCTGAATGGTTTGGTGATATAATCGTCGCCACCGAGTTTAAAGCCACGTATCCGGTCATCCTTCTGGTTTTTGGCCGTGAGAAACATGATGGGGACTTTTTTATCATATTTCCGGATGCTTTCAGCCAGTGCAAATCCATCCTTAAGCGGAAGCATGACATCGAGGATACAAAGGTGATACTTATTATTGTGAAAGGCGGTCAGTCCTTTTTCCCCATCGCGACAGAGACGTACTTCATAGCCTGTCATCTCCAGGTTATCCTTGAGCATAAAGCCAAGATTCTCATCATCCTCTACCAAAAGAAGTTCAAATTTCCCGGGCATTATCGGACAGGGAGGAAGATGTCGAATTGGGATCCGCGATTAAATTCGCTGTGCAGCGTGATATAACCATCATGGGCTTCGATAATGGCCTTCACATAACTCAAGCCCAAGCCGAATCCCTTTACATTATGGACATCACCGGTTGGCACCCGGAAAAACTTATCGAACACCAGTTTTTGAAACTCTTCCTTAATGCCAATTCCTGAATCCCTGATGCTGATGAGTATGCCGTTTCGCTCATTGCGTGTGGAAATACTTATTTCGGGATGATCACTGGAATACTTTTCAGCATTATCGAGCATGTTGTACATGCTATTGGTGATATGGAATTCATCGGCTAGTAATTCCGGATTTTCAGCCTGTAGGTCCATCTTCAGGCTGCCGGACTTTTCGAGGATACGGAAGCCAATATTTTCAGATAGCTGCCGGATAAGGTTATGGATATTGACCTGTTTTCGATCAAGCGATAACGCATGCTGATCGATAGTGGCCATCTGAAGGACGCGTTCCACCTGGGTTTTCAGCCGATTGTTTTCACGCTGAATGATGTCATAGTAGTGTTCCCTTTTGGCCGGATCGAATGTATTTTTTTTCAGGACCTCGCTTGCAATCTCAATATTGGCGATAGGAGTTTTAAATTCATGGGTCAGGTTGTTAATGAAATCTTCCTTGATTTCGGAGAGCCTTTTCTCCTTGAGCAACGTGAGAATGGCGTAAATAAAAAAGGCCAGCATCAACAGCAAGACTACCGATGAAAATATCCAGATTTTCATCTCACTGGCAATGATGGAATACTTGTTCGGAAAGTAAAGCGCAAAATTGCTTTTTTCTGAAGAAGTGTTACTGATCGGGTCTTTGGCATGATCTATCTGCCAGCGAATCGTGGCAGGAATATATTCTCCATAAACCAGCGTGTCATCCGAAGCCTTGTATATTCCTAGCTCATAATCGGCCCTTATCTGACGAATAAACATTTCCTTTTTTAGGAGGCTGTCGAGCAAATCCGGTGAAATCGGCGCATTTACCTCTGCAAAAAAGAAATTGGATGACAATTGCCTGATGTGAACATTGGATGAAACAGTTTCTGCTTGTTCGTCTAACAACGAATCAGCGATGGTTTTGAGCGCTACCTGGATGCTGTGATTGAACTGCCGATCTTCAATGTCGAAGGCGCGTTTGAACCAGAAGCCCTGGACAATTAGCAGCCCAGTCATTACAACAGAGCCGAACAGGATGATTCGACGGAGAGTTTCCCTTCTCATAAATCAAAGATAAATACTTAATCCGCTGACGTCTAATTTTTTAACTTTTCCTTAACACTTTTTTACATCATTTTAACCATTGGCAGTCCAGGCTCACCTAAGATTGCTGAAATATTTTTTCTCTAAATATTATTCGATCGTCCCGTGCTTTTGAACATTTAAAATCGAAACCCCATGAACATATTCGGCATGAAGAATAAGCTGTTTTTGATACTTAGTCTCGGACTTATCACCACGGGCTTTGTTTGCATGAAGCTGGAAACGGCCGAATACGGCTTGGGTCCGTTGGCATTGACAGTAGCGCCGGTACTACTTATCATCGGCTACGCCATGGGATATTTATCCATTTTCCCATCCTTTTTCAGCAAGCGATTCCTGCAAGATCAAAAGGTGATGTTGATAGCCGGTTGGTTATTGTTCTTTACCAGCTTTTTTGTGTTTCTCTCGACGATGGAACAATCGGCCAGCCTGTGGGATTGCGCCGAATTCATAGCATGTGCTTACAAGTTGCAAGTCCCTCATCCTCCAGGGGCTCCTCTTTTTCTGTTGACTGGCAGATTATTTTCATTTTTTGCTTTTGGCGATGTACGCGAGGTAGCTTACTGGGTGAATATGGTTTCGGTGATTACCAGCGCTGCAACGGTGATGCTTACCTTCTGGACTATCGCGATGCTGGCCAGAAGAATACGCCCAAACGCCAATAATTTTGCACTCCTGGTTTCCGGTGCTGTCGGATCGCTTTGTATTGCTTTCGCTGATTCGTTTTGGTTTTCCGCAGCTGAAGCAGAGACCTATGCTTTTGCCACTTTCTTCCTGGTTTTAAATTTCTGGGCTATCCTGAAATGGAGCCAAGTCAATAGCACAGCCTCACAGGACGCATGGATTCTCTTCATATTTTATTCGATGGGACTTTCAATAGGCGTTCATCCTATGAGCCTGCTGGTATTGCCGGCAATAGCACTGATCGCATTATTTAAATACCGCGAATTCTCCTGGACAAATCTGGCCATTGGAAGCATCGGAGGAGCAGTAATGATTCTGTTTTTAAACCAGGTGGTGCTTTTTGGTTTGCCCGATGTTCTGAAGTACGCTGATATTTTTTTTGTGAATGTGTTGGAATGGCCATTTTATAGTGGAGCCACAATTGCCATGTTGATCATTTTCGTTTCTGGCCTTTTATTATACAGAATAGGAAAGAAAAGAAACAACCGCTGGCTGGGACTTACCGTGATCGGAATGTTCTATTTTCTCATTGGGTATTCTACCTATTTCATGGTGATTATCCGGTCACAGTCCGACACCCCAATCGACGAACACAATCCGGAAGATATGATTACGCTATCCTCTTATCTGAAAAGGGAATCCTATGGATCCAGGCCATTATTATCCGGACCGAACTTCACTTCGAAGGTTACCTCCTATCAAAAGGGCAATGCAGTCTATGTGAAAATGAACGGACATTATGAGATAAGTGATTACAATATCGAGTATGAATACAACAATGACGACAAGACCATTTTACCACGGTTGTACAGCACCCAGGCCGATCACATAGCTACTTACAGGCAATGGACAGGGTTGAAAGACGGGCAAACGCCAGGCATAATCAACAATTTGGATTTTTTGATCCGTTACCAGCTTAGTCATATGTACTTCCGTTACTTCATGTTCAACTTTTCAGGAAGAGAGAGTGATGTACAGCATTCCAGTTGGCAAAGTCCATTGGATGTTTTCAGGGTATCACCACTGACGACCAGGGAAAACGCTGCACATAATAATTTCCTGATGCTGCCATTGCTCCTTGGGATTTTGGGCATATTATACCATTATCGACACGACAGAAAAGGCTTTTGGTCCATCATGTTGTTTTTTCTTTTCCTTGGGCCTATCCTGGCTTTTTACCTGAATGCCACCCCCAACGAACCCCGGGAGCGTGATTATATCTATGTTGGTTCGTTCCTCGCCTATGCGCTTTGGTGTGGATTGGGGGCTATGGGGATTATGGAATTCCTGCAACAGTGGAATGGGAAATTTGCCTTTTTGGGTGTGATTTTGTTCGTAGTACCTGTGCTGATGGGTTATGAAGGATTTGATGATCACAACAGGTCTGGCCGAACCATCCAGGTTGATCACGCGAGGAATACCCTTGCTTCGTGCGCTCCCAACGCAGTATTATTCACAGGTGGCGATAATGATACCTTTCCTCTGTGGTATGTTCAGGAAGTAGAAGGATTTCGTACCGATGTGCGGGTGATTGTGCTGAGCTATTTCAACGGCGACTGGTATATCGACCAGATGAGGAGGAAGGTGTACAATTCCCCTGCCCTACTGTTTTCATTGGACCAAAAGAATTACCGGCAAGGTGGGTTGAATGATATTTTACCCTATGCAGAAAATCCAAACATAAAAGGCGCGATCTCATTAGAGAGATATATTGAACTGGTGAAAGCTGAAAATAAAAGTATCCAGGTAGAAATGGCGTTGGGAACACGATACAATGCCATACCGTCTAAGACATTTTTCATGAATATTGACAAAGAAAAAATTATAACCTCAGGGATAGTAACGCCACAATATCATACAGGAATTCCTGGCAAGCTGGAAATATCATGGAAAGGCAATTTTATAGAAAAGAGTGCTTTTATGGTTCTCGATCTTATCGCTTCCAGCAATTGGGAGCGACCAATCTATTTTAACACCACCTCGCTCAATAGTATTTCCCTCCAATTGAAAAATCACGTATTACAGGAAGGACTTGTATATCGATTGCTTCCGCTTGAAATAAAAGAAGGTTCCATTGACATGGATAAAATGTATGCGAACCTCATGGAGAAAGCAGCATTCCATGACTTGCTGAATGAAAAAGTGTATTATAACCATGAAGATTATGCACTTCGGATCCTGCAATCTACTCGCTCAGTTTACAATGATCTCGCGCACAATTTGCTCGCCAACCAAAAGATAGATGAGGCGAAAAAAGTCATCGATTTTGTATGGCAAAATTTTTACGGTGCAAACAAGAAACCTGACCTTACTTCAGTAAATCTCACCGAACTACTTTTAAAAACTGATGAGCCAGAATCGGGTGAGAAACTGGCTTTGGAAATATACGCTCGTGCAAATGACGCACTCGAAGCATATTATTCACGGGGCCAAAATCAGGAACAGGAATACCAGCTTCAACTGTACACACTTCGGCAGTTACACGATGTCTGTCGGCTCAACGACCTTCCCGATCTTGCTCAAAAATGTGCGGAGAAGTTCAACCAGTTTTATTCATCCCGAAGTGAAAAAATACTGCTGCGGTAAGCCGGTAACAGGTCCATTAAATGATTTATGACTGATTCATTTATATCTCCGAAAAATATGAACCTTGTGTGCATTTCGATTATCTGGAATTCGAAAATCCCTGGATCACATCTTACGATCGCTCTTTAGCAAAATTCAGATTCGCTCGTTAATGTGGCTACCTCCTGCGTAATATTAGAACATGCAATCAGGGAAATTGCCGTGAAATCCAAGGACTTTACAGATCTCTAAGCAATTCAGATAAACGTACGTTTCTGTCGTGCAAAGTATGCGCATCCTCCGGGTCGAGCTTGCGCATCCTCCGGGTCAAGCTTGCGTATCCTCCGGGTCGAGCTTGCGCATCCTCCGGGTCGAGGTTGCGTATCCTCCGGGTCGAGGTTGTGCATCCTCCGGGTTGTGGCTGTGCGTGGTTTTAAATATCCCGGTCATTCTTGAGCCCATGTCACTGATAACGACCGAAAATTATATACTCATTGCAGCACGCTCTTTATATAAAATCAAAAAAATTAAATTGATCAATAAACATCAAAGCCTGTTTGGCTTGGTCTCTTTGGTGGATTTATTCTATCATTATATGGTGTCGTCGCAACTTATCAGACTCAAAATTTTGCATGGGTTTATGCTACATATAGCGGAATTTTTATTGTAATGTCCTTGTTGTGGTCTATGAAATTTGACAAATTACTGCCCTGACAAATGTGACATTATCGGAGCACATACTGCTCTATTAGGAGTATGTATTATCTATTACTTGCCTGGAAATTGAGATTAGAAACAGAAAGGAATTACATTGAATATTGGATGTAGTAACACAGGATTGAAGCAAAAAAAATGAAGATATGAATTATGAAAGAGCTATTAAGTTATGATCCTGTTTTATTAGCATTATTAGCAACATTATTCACATGGTTTGTCACGGCAGCTGGCGCATCCATGGTTTTCTTTTTCAAAACAATTAATAAAAGAATTCTAAACTCAATGCTTGGATTCGCTGCCGGTGTAATGATTGCAGCAAGTTTTTGGTCACTTCTAAAACCTGCGATTGAAATGGCCGAAGAAAACGGTACATTACCTTGGTTGCCTGCATTGGTTGGCTTTTTGTCAGGTGGTGCATTTCTACTAATTGTCGATAAAATTCTTCCTCATTTGCACATGGGATTAGCAATTAACAAAGCTGAAGGAATTAAGACAACATGGCAAAGGAGTATTCTGTTAGTCCTTGCAATAACACTTCATAATATTCCAGAGGGGTTGGCTGTGGGTGTAGCTTTTGGAGCATTGGCTAATAACCCTGATATCGGAATTCTTTCAGGCGCAATTGCCTTAGCCATTGGAATTGGATTACAAAATTTCCCGGAGGGAGCGGCAGTGTCAATCCCGTTGCGCAGAGAAGGTCTTTCAAGATTGCGTGCATTTAATTATGGACAATTATCAGGAATAGTTGAACCTATAGCTGGGGTAATTGGAGCATATCTGGTGATCACTATTGCCCCTATATTACCTTATGCACTTTCTTTTGCAGCAGGAGCAATGATTTTTGTAGTAATTGAAGAGTTAATACCCGAATCCCAGGCGGGAAATGAAACAGATTTTTCAACAATAGGTGCCATGTTAGGTTTTGCAACTATGATGTTCCTGGATGTTGCATTAGGATAAGATCCAATGATCCTTACATAATTGA
>JBGSYX010000159.1:0-5529 GCA_041750735.1 Cyclobacteriaceae bacterium | reverse complement strand
TCTTTAGGGCACTGTTTAAAAGAATGCATTAAGCCTTTCTCATGGCGTAAGTAGGCAGGATTTGAAATATCTGAATCATGAAAATCGGCACTGGCTTTCACATAAGTAGCATCATTCATCAACTTCGCTTCATAGGTCATCACCGATTCGAGGCTGTCATGGGGGATCAGTACAAGCAGTGTTGGTTCATTGAGTCCATGCTGAACGTTGAAGACGCCGATATTCGAAATGCCCATTTTGTTGAGCGCAGGGATAGCGGCATCCTTGTAGTATTTCTCAACACGTCCTTTGTTTGATCCTGACGGCAGGATATATTTTATCCACTCGAGATATTGCCTGTTTTCGTCCTTCTTTTTTTGCGTTTCCGCAAAAGAGATAGCCGGCGCTGCTGCAAGCGTACCAACCCCGGCAATAAAGTTTCTTCTTTTCATCGTTTAAAAATTTTTGGGTTTATCATTAATTACAAATTATGTTTTTTCCACCATTTCCAATTTATCGACGAACGTTAATTAACCATTCCTTCCAGATTTAAAATGAACGTATAGTTCAGTGCCATGTCTTTGAGGCGCTTGAATCGTCCGGATGCCCCACCATGTCCCGCTTCCATATTGGTATGGAGAATAAGCATATTATCATCGGTTTTATACTCCCTAAGCTTCGCAACCCATTTGGCCGGTTCCCAATATTGCACCTGGGAATCGAACAGCCCTGTCGTAACAAGGATATTGGTGTATGCCTTTTTTTCTACATTGTCATAAGGTGAGTAGGAAAGAATGTAATCATAGTACTCCTTGTTTTCGGGATTACCCCATTCGTCATACTCATTGGTGGTAAGTGGTATGGTCGGATCTGACATGGTAGTTACGACATCGACAAAAGGTACTGCCGCTATAACGCCATTGAAAAGTGTAGGCTCAATATTCAACACAGCGCCCATGAGCAAGCCACCGGCACTTCCGCCAAGAGCGTAGATATGCTCCTGGCTTGTATATTTTTCGCCAATCAGGTATTTGGCGCAATCGATGAAATCGAAAAAGGTGTTCTTTTTTTTCAATAATTTTCCATCTTCATACCATTGACGACCGAGCATTTCTCCACCCCGTATATGCGCTATGGCGTAGGCAAATCCCCTGTCAAGAAGACTCAGTAGTGAACTGTTAAATGTTGGATCCATGGTTGCGCCGTATGAGCCATATCCGTAGAGCAAAAGCGGTTTTGTTCCATCCTTTACAAAGCCTTTTTTATAAACAATAGAAATCGGAACCTGTACGCCATCTCTGGCTGTAGCATAGATTCTTTCCGTGAAATACTCATTCGGATCATGACCGCCCACCACTTCCTGTTGTTTCTTCAATACTTTCTCTCTGGTTGCCATATTGTAATCATAGGTAGTCATTGGCGTGGTAAGGGAGGTATATCCGTATCGCAACCAGTCTGTAGCAAATTCCGGGTTCACTGATGGATAAACGGTGTATGCGCTTTCGCTGAATTCTAAATAATGCTCCTCTTTCGTTTTCTGATTAATGACCCGAAGGTTAGCGAGTCCCGCCTTCCGCTCATTTACAACCAGAAAACTATTGAACAATTCGATCCCTTCCAAGAGTACGTCCGGTCGGTGCGCGATAACTTCCTTCCAGTTTTCTTTGGATGTTTTTTCAATACTTGTTTCCATAAGCCGGAAATTCTTGGCATTCCAGTTGGTAAGGATGTAAAATTTGTCCTGAAAATGATCCACAGAATAGATCATATCCTTCTCGCGGGACGTAAATTGCTTGAATTCACCCATCGGGTTGTTCGAATCCAGGATAAAGTAATCTCTTACAAGTGTACTTCGGTTGGTAATGATGATATATTGACCTGATTTGGACCTGTAAACCCCAATATAAAATGCCGGATCCTTTTCCTGGTAAACCACTGCATCCTGGTCGGAGCCCGAACCCAACGAGTGCCGGATTATTTTCTCAGAAAGCAAGGTTACTTCATTTTTTAAGGTATAAAAAACCGTCTTATTGTCATTGGCCCACGCTACATTGCCTTCTGTATTCGTGATTATATCAGGCAGCATTTCCCCGGTTTCCAGGTTTTTGAATTTTATCGTGTATATCCTGCGACTTAGCGAGTCTTCGCTGTATGCCAATAACTTGTTGTCAGGACTAACGGACCAGTCGCCAACGTGGAAAAACTCATGGCCTTTTGCCAATTCATTTTCATCAATCAACATTTCTTCCACCGAATCCATGGTCTCTTTTTTACGGTAATAGACGGGATACTCCTGTCCCTGCAAAAACCGGGTGTAGTACCAGTAACCATTTTCAAAGTACGGTACACTTTCATCATCCTCTTTTATCCTATCTTTCATCTCATTAAAAAGCTGATCCTGAAAAGCCTCTGTATGGCCCATGACCGACTTCAGGTAATCGTTTTCCGCTGTTAGCCAGTTGATTACTTTGGTGGATTGTTCGTCTTTCACCTCTGCGTTTTTCTGGTCATCGGTTAACCGCATCCAGTAGTAATTGTCGATTCGGGTCTGCCCGTGAGCAATATGTTCTTTTGCTTCCTTTTCGGCTACAGGAGACTGTGGTCTTTTTTCACTATTCATAGAGGTACAATTGGGAAAAAGCAGGGCGACCATAAGTGCACCGTGCAGCATGATTTTATAATTCATTTCAGTAACAATTGTTGTCATAAAAATGTGTCATTCTACTTTCATCATGATGTCCGGAGCCATTATTTTCCCGTAATCGTACCCAATTTGGAAAATTTCTTCGGCTTTTGAAAAGTCAAACCCTCCGATGCCCTTCATTCCTTCCGGCTCAAGGAAAATGTCGCACATGTCCCGTTTTGTATATGTATTAACGCTTATAGCCATGAGAAGAGCTCGCTCCAACAGAGACCGCATATTCCCGGGTGAATAGTTTTCTGAAATGGGATTGCAATTGCACCCGATAATCACGTCACAATGTCCGATAAGTGGTTCAACAGGAAGATTATTAAGAATTCCACCATCGATGTACGTGTCATTGCCGATTCGGATAGGCTCAAAGACCACAGGCACTGCGCACGATGCCAAAACAGCCCTAATCAATTCACCCTGGTAAAAAAACACATTTTTCCCCTTCTGAAGATTAGTGGCTGCTACTACAAGAGGAATTTTCAATGATTCGAACCGATCATCCGGAAGGTATTTTTTGAATGCAGGGACGATGTTTTCCAGTTTTAGCAGGCCGGACATGCTAATAGCGGGCCGCATGTAGCGCAAGAGCTTAGTTTCCCGGACAATATCCATTATTTGATCCGGTGTATAGCCAGAGCAGTAAAGTGCACCTACTATGGAGCCAGCACTTGTGCCGGTAACACGGCTAGGAACCAGTCCGGCCTCGTCAAGTGCTTTGAGAATGCCTATATGTACAATGCCCCTGGAACCACCTCCAGAAAGGGAAATACCTACTTTTTTCATTGGTGTATTTCTTTCAATGGAAAAGTTCGATCCAACCTTGGCCCCTTTTCCGTCATTTTCAGGGTGCAGCATTCATTGGCAGCATCATGTTCGAAAAACAGGATGTACTGGTTGTCAATGGCTTTTTGAAGAAAAATTGCCTTTTCTTCCATGGTGATAAGTGGGCGGGTGTCGTAGCCCATAACATAGGGCAGAGGAATGTGGCCGGTAGACGGCAACAGGTCAGCGGCAAAAACAATGGTGGCTCCCTTGTATTTGATATGAGGAATCATCATTTTTTCCGTGTGACCATCCACGAAAAGTATGTCCATTTGTGCAAATGGGCTCTCCAGGTTATGATCGATGAATCGGAGTTGACCTGATTCTTTAATCGGTTGAATGTTTTCCGGCAAGAAGCTGGCTTTTTCACGGACATTTGGAAATGTGGCCCAATTCCAGTGGTTTTCGTTGCTCCAATAGGTAGCGTTCGGAAAGGTTAGTTCGGGATACGTTTTATCAGCATCTTTCCATTCGGTGGCACCGCCGCAATGATCAAAATGCAAATGGGTCAAAAAAACATCAGTGATGTCATTTTTGGAGAACCCGGCTTTTTTGAGAGAAGATACAAGCGAGTATTCACCATGCATATAATAATGGCGGAAAAATTTTTCTTCTTGTTTTTCGCCGGCTCCGGTATCGATCAAAATAAGTCGATTGCCTTCTTCTATAAGGAGACATCGCAAAGCCCAGGTACACAGATTGCTTTCATCTGCCGGATTGGTTTTTTGCCAGATTGACTTCGGTACAACCCCAAACATAGCACCGCCGTCGAGTTTAAACAATCCGCAATGGATGTTATGAAGAATCATGATAGGTACTATATTAAAAAATCCTGGTAATTATTCTATCACTACACCCATAGAGCAGAATTTCTCAATTCTCTTTTCTATCCGAGTTTCGTCCGGCATAGCCATCAGCTCCTTCAGTGTATCCAGGATCGTTTTTTTTATTTCCTTGGCTTGCCAATGCATATTTGTGTGCGCTCCGCCAAGAGGTTCTTTGATGATTCCATCAACTAAGCCAAATCCTGTCATATCTTCAGCAGTAAGTTTTAGAACTTCCGCAGCTTGTTCTTTAAAATCCCAGCTCCGCCACAAAATCGACGAGCATGACTCCGGGCTGATGACCGAGTACCAGGTATTTTCCAGCATGAATACTTTGTCACCAACTCCAATACCAATAGCGCCACCGGATGCACCTTCACCGATGATGATACAAATTACAGGGACTTTCAATACCGCCATTTCTTTGAGATTACGGGCAATAGCCTCTGCCTGCCCACGGGATTCAGCCTCAAGCCCAGGGAATGCGCCCGGAGTGTCTATAAGGGTTACAATGGGCTTATTGAACTTTTCGGCAAGTTTGAATAGCCGAAGCGCCTTTCTATAACCTTCAGGATTTGCCATTCCGAAATTGCGCTCCTGCCGTTGCTTAGTATTTCTTCCTTTTTGTTGACCGACAAACATTATCGTCTGGCCATCGACCGCGCCGAATCCGCCAACCATAGCCTTATCATCAGCGACAGTTCTGTCACCATGCAACTCAATAAAGTCATCGGTAATTTCATAGATGTAATCCAACGTGTAAGGCCTGTCCTGGTGCCGGGACAACTGTACTCTTTGCCAACGCGTCAGATTGTTATAGGTGTCCTCTTTAAGTAGTTTCAGCTTTGTTTCCAATGATTTCAGGGCACCGGCTACATCCACACCGTTCTGAATTGCCAGAGATTTCATTTCCTGGATTTTCTCCTCCAGTTCGACTATTGGTTTTTCAAATTCTAGAAGCATCATGAAGTGGTTTACTTAGCAAAAGTAAAACATTTAGTCCTTGCAGCAACAGATTTCGTGCAATTGGATGTAAAGGTTTTGTAAATAGAGCCTGCTTTATTGATATCTAATAAAAAGTCTAAATAATTGAAATTAACAGTTGCAAGCTTGGATTTAAGCATCTACATTTGCATCGCTTTTTTCAGAAGGAAGGAGGCTAAAAGTTATAATGGTCTGGTAGTTCAGCTTGGTTAGAATGCCTGCCTG
>JBGSYX010000158.1:0-2307 GCA_041750735.1 Cyclobacteriaceae bacterium | reverse complement strand
TATAGCACCAGTGACAGCTGTCCAATTTAAACGCATAGAGCTGCCAGTGATGTTGTCGATGGAATCTAATCCGGACCAAACAACGTTGATAGAGGATTGCACTTCTAATCCCGCGCTATCTATAGCCATAACAATAGTGGTCCCAATAGTATTTGCTGGAAATGTAAGTAGGCCAGTAGAGCCGTCAATAGTGCCAGGCCCTTGAATCACAGAATATGTATACGGAGGAGTGCCGCCACTAGCGGTAAACGTGACCGTTCCACCAATGCTCGCGACAGTTGTATCTTTGCTTACAATTAGAGGTGAACTTGGAGAAGCAGGAGGGGCAGTATTGTCGTTTCCGGAGGAAGCGCCGGGCAAATTTTTAAACGTAGTATCCAGTGTGCAACTTGATAGTAGCAATAAAAGTAAAACCAAAATCCCAAATGGAAAAGTTTTGTTCTCAAATATTCGCAAGCACATTGACTCAATCCAATTTTTACATGTTACAACCTAACAACTTATCGCCAGACTTTACTAAAGTCTTTAATCTGTTTTCGTTTAAAAATGATCAAGTTTCGCATCAGAATGATACCCGAGCGGCTTCTTAAAATGGGATTATTAATAAATCTTTTGTGATTATTAGGAGTTGAAGATTTTGATCTCGAAATGCAAAGTTGTTAAAAAATGTCTAACTTTAGACCCAGGCACCAATTTTCCTAAATCGGGGGCTATCTGCCAGGCATACGCATCGCCTTGGGCCAGTTGGATGCCTTCGATTCCATGATGAGCTGGAGTTGAGCCTTGCGGACTTGGTTGATGATTTTGGGTAGATTGCCACTGGCAACAGCGGCAAAAGCCAAGACCAATGAGATTTTGATAAGACTATTCATTTGATCCTCCATGTGATTCTTGTTCTAAATGACGTTTGATGATGTAGCCAACGGTTGGCTGGCTCCATTTTTGTGCATGTCTGGGTTTAAGATTTTGCACATTGAGCTTTCGCGCGATGGCACAATGGCTTTCGCTAAACTTGGCCCATTTTAGAATGAGCTTCAAAACAGATTGTTCGCGTGGGTCTTTATGAAGCTTCCCATCGACCAAACACCACCCGTAGGGCGCGGTCTTAATGCTCTTCTGTTTTGGCTTTTTATTCTGGGTCAGTTGGCCATTGGAGTGACTTCTGAGTTCCACTCCGGCCCCCTCTAAGCGGTTTTTTACGGCGGTTTTACAAATACCTAATTCGGTAGCAATCGCTCGTGTTGAATGGCCTTTTTCATATAATTCAACCGCTTTTCGAGAAATTCCTTGTTTCACAATATGACAAATGTTAATCATATCATGGGGTTGTGGATGGTGGTATATTGGACTGTGACCGCAACCAATTTTCGTAGTTGGTAAAAGACAAGAAATCAAAATCAGTAAATGTTCTAAGTACTTAAAATAACACAAAAAGAGTTTCGTCAGTCAGGTCTGAAAGATCGTGAAACGTCGGCAAATTTCACAGGTTTGCTATTTTCTTGCTACTTCGTTGCTACCAGAAGCGGAAGCTAATTTCGCGCTGGGAAAGCCCTCATACTCTGTTTTTAACTAAAACGGAGGAAGTTATGAACGGTGTCGTTCAATTTATCAGAAGTCTACTTTACGTTGCCATTATACTCGGTGCCGCTGGCACTTTGGTTGAAGCCACTGGCTGCGTTGGTCGTGAGGCTGCCAAAGCTCATCAACAAGGTGGCATTAGCTTTAGGTGGTTGAACCAGCAGTTGGTAGAAAAATAAGGAAAGAGCTATTTTTTAGAAAAGACTGTTAGCAAGGCAATAACTCCACCCAATAACAACAGAGCGTTTTGCTGTTCTTTTTCAGATTTTTTCTTCAAAATAACTTGCTGGATATTAGCAAGTGCTTCTTGGGGTTTTTGAAAATCAATCCGTTGGTGTGTTATTCCATGAAGACAGCCAAGATCAGATTCTCGAACTTCTGAGGTTACGAGCGGTATAACCGTTTTACCTTTACTGATAGCGCGACCAACCTCATTACCTATAGCCATGGCGCGGTTAACTACCTGTTCAGTGATAATGGCAATTACCAAGTCACTGTTATCAATCCATGAGTGAATCGAATGCCATGCTTCTTGTCCAGGTTCTTTACTCTGGTTCCAATAATATATTTCGCCAAATGCCCGAAGGTTTTCAGAGACAAACTCAACTAATTTTAAATTATCATTGCCGTAACTAATAAAAATCTTCATTCTAACCGGAGCCCGTGGTGCAATTCAAGTGCTGTAACATAAGCATTTAGAGGATGAATTGAGGAAAGCCCCCTCTGGAG
>JBGSYX010000157.1:0-3368 GCA_041750735.1 Cyclobacteriaceae bacterium | reverse complement strand
TATCCATCCAGACGAGGGTATAGTTGGCGAAGGTGTTGTCAGCATCCTGTCCACCGAAAACGTCAGGGGCGAGGATACCGGTTGGGATACCGCCGGCACAGGCGAAGTCGGCGCTTTCCAGTGTCATGGCGATGGAGGGATCCTGGCTGATGTCCTTGATAATAACCTGCGTTGGTTGACCTGAAGCACACAAAGTGACCACGTTGGATGCCTGAACATAATAGGTGCCTGAAGGAATGTCATTTAAGCCGAACCGACCATTGGTGTCATCAAACAATGCATAAGGTGCTGCGATTAGATTAAGGCCCGCATCAAGCAAGGTGGCATCATATCTTGTCGGATAATCACCATTTGAAGCCACCGCAACTGTTGTGCTTCCATCGGGAAAATTTTCCGTGATCCGATCAATAATTATAAGTGCGTTGGGGGCACAAATCGTTTGATCAATGTAACTTATGTCAGGACTCAAAATAGATAAGGCTGTTGGATCATAAACCATCGTATATGCTTTCTCTGAAACACATCCTAAGTTTCCATCAGTAGCATCAGTGTCAAGTACCTGAACAGTATACACCTGTGAACTATTATTTGCCGTAAGATTGGTTGCGACTGGATTATTTCCAGGACCGACCAAAACACCGGAAGCAATGTCACCAACATACCAGTCAAACTGGTATCCGGCAGTGATGCCACCGATGTCCGCATTGAGTTCTCCATTGGCAACAGAGGGATCACAGGTATAATCATCACGAACTACATTGATGGTAATATCAGGATTTTGGGATACATCATCGATGCGAATGTTTTGCACCTTTGTATAACAGTTTGTTAAGCCATTATGAGCTCTCAGTCTGTATTCCCCTGCACTAAGGTTGGAAACTTTCCATTCCAAGGCTGCAGGTATAACCGGAACTGATACTACAGTTGATGCTCCCCCTGCATCAATCAACTCTAATTGATCAAAATCTTTGAAATCATAATTAGCTGATGGTTTTGTCCAAATATCAGCTCCTTCTTCAATTAATCTGATTATTTCAACTGAACCGTCATTGGTTGGATTACAATTTAGGATATCAACAATTGTCGATTCAAAAATTAGATCTTTTGGCGTTTTTGGCAATTCAAAAGTTTCAAGATATTCACAGCCATTACCGATACCATGAGTGTCAGTAACTTTAACTGTGAAAAAACCGGATTCCATGTTGGCGATCAAATTGCTGGCAACAAGAGGAGCCCCTGAGTCATCAAGACCCGTATACCAGTCATAGTTAAAGATATTGTCCGCTTCATCATTGTCAAGTGCTGAGGCATCTAAGCTCCCCATACCAGATCCAGGGGAACAACTATAATCATCAACAATTATGGCAGTAATCGTAGGATCAGTTATGTTAACGCCTATATTCTTAACAATAGGCTCAGAATAGCATAAGGAAGATTTCTCTTGAGTAGCAATGGTATAATTGCCCGGAGGTAAAAATATAATGTAGTCAGCTACAGATCCTATTGTATAGTCGGTATCAAACATCCTTCCTTCAGGACCAAGATCAGAGGTAAGTAGAATTTTAGAATCATCTACATAGGATCCTTCATATAAGATTAAATTGTAATCACCAATATTCCCTCCATTATCGGTAATACGAAAAGTAAGTTCACCATCGCCAGGAATACATGTCGTTGCATCTGCTGAAACCCCACTTACAACAGGTGGAGCATCCTGAACTGGAATATAGAATGTATCTATTGCAGTACACATTGATTCCTGATCTGTAGCATTTACTGTAAAGTAACCCGATTCTAAGGTGCCGCGTCGTTCAGTAAATCCATTATATGATAGTTGAGCTCCAGGTCCATTTTCATAATCACCAGGATTGAATTTTAAACCCCAAAACTCCCAACCAAATGTAAACCCGGGGTGAGAAGGATCTGTAGGATCCCAATTCGTTGCTGTAGTAGCGCCAAATTCAAATTCTCCAAATGTTGTACCATCACAGGTTACAGGAATGACTGAAGCTAGCTTTGTTATAGTAACTTCTGGAGCTTCTTCAAGATTTACAACTAAAACATTGGAAACACAATGAGTGAACTCATCAGTCACAGTTATCGCCCAATCACCGGCACTTAGATTTGAAAAAGTAACCTGGTCAGGAGTTATTCCGGAGGGGTTGGTTGTTGAACTGAATGAATCAGGAACTTTTGTTATGTCGAATGTATAGCTTCTATTTTGTCCTGACAGGTAAGGTATTTCCTTTAAATTAACCACTTTAAGTTCCATTTCTCCATTACCTGTAGCCAGACAGCTTGTTAAATCTGTGGTTGAAATTGTGTCAACTAGTGGCCTATTATCCGCAAGGTCAATAATGGCTGCAAATTCATTACTGGTGCATGATGTGATGTTATCAGTAATACTGATCTTGTAGTTGTCTGCCCTGAGATTCGTAAAAGTTGGATTAGCAGGGGCAGCGATAATTTGAACTGATGTTCCTGTTCCGTCAAAGAGTTCGAAAGTTGAATTTGCGAATCCTGCATCTGGTGTAGCGACAAGAATACCCACTGGATTTGCAATTGCATCACAGGATGTATTATCGTAACTCTGAATATTGAAAGTAGGTGGTACAGCGTCGTCCTTAATTGCAAAATTAAATGGATCAGAGACGCAGTTAAATTCATTTGTGATTGTAACTCTGTAATTACCAGCTGGTAGCGTCTCATCAGAATGCGCAGGGTCAGTGTCAACGATGGTATTTCCACTACTGGCAATTGCTGGTCCTCCATCAACGTTTTCCCATAAGAAGGTAAAAACTCCTGATCTCGGATCGGTGATCGAGGCTAAAGGAACCTCTACATCACTTTGATATGGCTCCGCACAATGTGTAGCGTTGTTATTAATATTTACAGCTGAGATTACCGGAAGAATATCTATTTTATTTATTGCGGTTAGTACCTCGTTTGAACACAAGGTAGTAGTGTTTGTAATCACAAGTGATACTATACTTGCACCCAATCCACTGATTGATGGAGTTGTCGCTGTATACTTTGTTCCTGTGCTATTATCATACCAGTCAAATGAATAATTGGCTGGGAATATGTATGCTCCCTTATTGGACACATCACTCACGGTTAATGAACCATTTGGATTAGTCAAATCACATGAAGCGTTGTGAATGTTTGAAATAATCGGATTAGGTGTAATTGAGTTGTCAATAACCCGGATTGGGACCACATTTGACTGACAAGCCGTAGAGTCGGTAATGATGACAAGGGAGTAATCCCCCGGGGCGACGTTATTGACGGTTGCGTTATTAGATGCCAGCGGAGCAGCAATGGCGTCGTACCAGTTGAAAGTATAGTCAGCATCCAGGTTGCCCACA
>JBGSYX010000156.1:0-9533 GCA_041750735.1 Cyclobacteriaceae bacterium | reverse complement strand
TAGACCAATCGACAGCGATAGTTAAATAAAAAAAAACAATTATGCAAACGTGAACATGCCATTGTGAAAAATTAATATTTAGTAACGACCCATTGGAGTCAGTTGATCAGGTGTAGGTGTGTATGGTAATATATTTGCCCTTTTTCCTGGAAATATGCTCAAAAGGAGCCCTTTTTCATGTACAATAAAGAATTTGGGCACTCATGTAAGAATCAGGCCTAAGCTCTCATTAACAGGCAATTACTATGCTCTATCTTTCAGTATGAATCAGGTATGGATTTCAATTACCTATTATGAAAAAGAACATTCTCCTTGCCGCCTTTATAATGACTGTAAGTTTGGCTGTAGCCCAGCCGAGAATTCATGTTGGAATCACGACAGGTTTCAATACGACATACGTCCTCGATAAGGGCCTGGCTTCAGATCCGCGATATGTAGCTGAGGCAAACTATAAATGGGCGCCAATTGGAGGTTCGCTGGGTATCGATATCACACGGAAGTTCGGCATACAATTCGAATCAATCCGGGCCGCACAGGGACAGATTTACCAGATGGTTCAGACTGTACAGACGGTGGATAAAATGATTGCTGAACGCAACATCGACCTTAACTATTTACAATTTCCAATGCTTCTGAAGTTTATGGGCGGAGGCAATAAAGCTGCACGATTCAATTTTCAGGCCGGTCCACAACTTTCTTTGCTTAATAGTGGCGCGGAGACTATCACGTTTGTCGAAGACGGTCAATTCAATTTTGCTGAAGGTGGTGATATCCCAATCGACGCTACCAATGTCATCGTTGGAAGTCAGGCAGATATTCCGGCTTCATACCTTCAGGCGCTGGAAAATGGAGATGTGCCACCGCCAAGTTCCAATGAACTGGAAATACCACTTTCATATTTCGAAGATAGCCAAAATCCAGGAGAGTATAATATGCCCCGGGACGCCATGATGACTCTGATGAGCAGCGAGGCAAATTCGCAAATACAGCAGTTTAAAGAAAAAGAAGTGCAGTTGGCTTTTGGTTTCGGAATGGACATCGATGTGCTGAAACACTTCTACTTGTCGGCCAATGTTCGCGCAAATTATAGCTTCACGGATATGCGCAATGAGGATTTGATAGAATTTATAGGTGATGAAGATTTGACGGGTATTTTCGAAAGCCGTTCCAATTTATTGGTCGGCGCACAGATTGGTTTGCACTGGATGATCGGCGGCAACCGGTCTTATAGAGCGAAAAAGAAAGCTTTAGAGGCAGCAGAAGAAACTATTCGATAGAAATACCAAAGACATTTTTTTGCCCCTCGATACTTTTTAATTACAGTATCGGGGGGCTTTTTATTTTTAGACTGATGGGGCAGCAACTATATGAGCTGTTCAGGTGGTTGTAGTCTACAGTGATAAAGCCTTTTTTGTCCGCATAATGATTATAATAGTAGTCTGTTTCCAATGGATTTTTGTAGTACTTTCAATTGGTAGAGGATTTATCTTAAACCAGATTTAATTCGAAATTTTTAACCATCTCAATATGAAATCAAATTGTACTGGCCTTGTGATCCTTGCCCTGGTATTCCTTACCCTTTCCGCCCAATCACAGGATGTGGAATTTTTTAAATCAGACGTAGAAACCACCAAAAAACCATGGACAGATCTCAACTTTTACAACGACCCGGCCAACTTCCAGTTTGCCCTCGTTTCGGATAACACAGGCGGCTCTCGTATGGGGGTCTTTGAAAAGGGTGTTGAAAAGCTCAATATGATGATGCCGGAATTTGTCCTTTGTGTAGGAGACCTTATCCAGGGATACACTGAGGATACGGCCAGCATCCGCCAACAATGGAATGATTTCAATATGAAAGTGGAAAAACTGACCATGCCATTTTTCTACCTACCGGGTAACCATGATATCACTAACCTGGTAATGCAGAAAGAATGGGAAAAGAGGTATGGCCGGCGGTATTACAGTTTTACATATAAAGATGTGCTATTCGTGATTCTGGATTCCAATGATGATGACGATCATAATCTAACGGAGGATCAGACAGAATTCGCCATTAATGCCATTCAGTCCAACACGCAGGCGCGCTGGACCTTTGTGTTGATGCACCATCCAATCTGGAAATATGATACCGGAGGCAGATTTGAAAAAATCGAAAGCGCTCTTAAGGGAAAACATCACACAGTCATCGCCGGACATGAACATACCTATCAGTATATCGAAAGAAAGGAAACCAATTACTACGTACTTGGCACCACCGGCGCAGGCAGCGCCCTCCGCGGTAATCGGTTCGGCGAATTCGATCATATCGTTTGGGTAACCATGAAGGAAAGTGGTCCTGTCATGGCCAATCTTCGTCTCGATGGCGTTTTGTCCCACGACATTGCCAATGCCAAAACCGCACCGATGGCTGAGTCAATGGCAGCCAATACCAATTTCAACCAGATGATACTGACTAACAAAGGAGAATTGTTTACGGACGGAACGGTTTACCTTTCATTCAACAATACCTCCGATGAAACGCTCAGGGTAAATCTCGCTTTTTACCATCATCACCAGGTAGACATTGAGTCACCGATGAAAGAGATAACCATTGCCCCTGGCAGCAAGTCGGTGATAGATATATCGCTGAAATCCCACAAACCCATCAGCTATCAGGAACTGGGATTTTTGCAGTATTACTGGAAACTGAGTTATGATGGAGTGGAATACAGGGACTTTTACCTTGACGGAAATGCGGACTTTTCCATTGCACCAACTACACCTGATTTTTTCAAGCCGGCGACATCCCAATTTGTTGAAAGTGCTGACATCCAATTCAAACATGCATTTGATATACTCAAGACCAATGTCAAAATGAATGGCCAGGCAATAGGTGATAAGACGAAAATTCAAAACAGTGCTGATTTTGAGGCAGTCCTCACAAACGACAAAAACCAACAATCCTCGATTGCTTCCAAAAAATACATAAAGGTGGAATATCAAAAGGCTTCCAATACAAAAAAACTCCAGCCGGGTCTGACTTATGAATACTATGAGGGAACCTGGACGAATTTCCCTGATTTCACTAAGTTGAAAAGTGACGCTCGCGGTGTAGCATCTGACTTTTCAGTAACCGATTTGGCATTGAAAAAAGACAATTTTGGCATTCGTTTTACAGGCTATTTTGAAGCGCCTGAAACAGGAATGTATTTTTTCCGTTGCCTGGCCGACGATGCTGCATTGATGAAAATCAACGGTGCAGTAGTATGCGGTGAAGCGACTGGCGAATTAAAGGAAAATATCCAGCTAAATCAGTCGGGCGCGGTAGCGCTCAGCAAAGGGGTGCACGCTGTTGAAATCGACTTTGTGGAGAATATGGGCAACGAGCGATTGCGGTTTTATTTTAAACGATCAGAAACCAGCGACTGGGTATTTATAGAGTTAGAGGATTTTTTCCGGACATCCAATAGGATTAAATAACAATTGCATAGTAATAACTTAAAAACTCCATCATCATGAAGCTAAAATTTTTTCTATTAATAATTCCCGTGTTTCTCTTTGCTGCCTGTCAGCAACCAAAACAAGCCGATCACGGTGAAGCAAAAAGCGTAACCGTCCCGGCAAACTGGGCCGAAAGGCTGGGCTATCCTGCCGGAGCAAAAGTGATCATGCTTCATGCTGATGACGCCGGAATGAGCGAAGAAGCCAATATTGCCATAAAGGATATGTTGTCTTCCGGCGTAATTCAATCAACAGCCGCCATGCCGCCATGTCCGCAGTTTGAAGACATGATCGCCTGGGCTATCGAACATCCGGATATTGACGTCGGAATACATCTCGCACTGACGAGCGAATGGAAAACCTATCGGTGGCCATCGGTGGCCCCTGCGGCAGAAGTGCCGGGACTTATCGATCCGGATGGTAAACTTTGGAGAAGCGTGGAGGAAGTGGTGATGCATGCCACACCGGAAGAGGTAGCTAAGGAAATCAGGGCTCAGATTGAGAAGTCGATCGCGCTGGGATATCGTCCTAACCATATCGATACGCACATGGGTACCTTGTACGGAAGCCCGGCATTTGCCAAAGAGTATTTGAAAATAGCCATGGAATATGATATTCCTGCCAATGCCATTGAAATGTCAGATTCTACGGTGGTGGCCCATTTCAAGGCTGCGGGTTATCCGATTACCAACGAAATGATCGCCTATATGAGTGAATATACTCTGCCAAAAGTTGATTTTTTTACGAGTGCACCCAATGCAACGACCTATGAAGAAAAAGTAGCATCGTTCAAGGGATTAATCAAAGCACTGAAACCAGGTCTCACGGAAATCATCTTTCATCCAGCCGTGGAAACGGATCAACTAAAAAGCATCACTGGCTCATGGCAGCAGCGGGTTTGGGAATCGCAGATGTTTTTGGACCCTGACCTTAAGCAATTCTTTGTTGACGAAGGGATAATTTTCACTAACTGGAAGGAGATTATGAAGCGGTTTGAAAATGTCGGGAACTGATCAAACTGTCTCGATAACATCCCCTGATATTAGTCACATGAAGAATTCTCTAAAATACAGTCTACTGCTTGTACCGGTTTTAGCGATCGCACTTTGGAGTTGGAAAAGTAACAGCACGAACCATTTGCCGAAATCTGGCTATTTCGAAAGCATTATTTTCCCATTGCAGAATGAGCACGTCCATGGCCCGACGATCGTGGAGTTGCCCAATGGCGATTTGTTGGCAGGGTGGTTTCAAGGTTCGGGTGAGCGATGGGCCGACGATGTGCGAATCATGGGTTCTCGTCTGGAGTTAGGAGATACTATTTGGTCAGCGCCGTTTGTACTTGCTGATGTACCTGGATTTCCTGATATCAACCCGATGATGTTCATGGATACCAAAAACCGCCTGTGGCTCATGTGGTATCCGGTTATTGCCAATCAGTGGGAAACTTCGCTCCCAATGTATCGTATCAGCGAGGATTACAATAAACCTGGAGCACCTAAATGGAACTGGCAGGAGGTTCTATTCGTGAAGCCGGGCGATAAAACCGAGCGCGGTATTCAACCCGGCGACCGATTCGTGGAAGGCATCAAAAGTCAATTGACCGAATATGAGAAATACATGATGGAGGAAATCGTCCCGCAGATTCCAGCGGAAAAGAAAGATTATCTCATGAAGGAATGGGATAAATATAAAAACAGGGTGGACAGTCTGGCAACCGGGAAAAATATGATTAGAAGCGGAAGGCTGAAGGAAGGAGATAAGGAAGTGTCTGCCATGTTAGGATACCCTCTGTCGAGCCGCATCGGCTGGCAAACCAAGAACAAACCGGTGATCATCAGCGACCGGCTTATTGTACCACTTTATTCCGATGGTTTCGACTGTTCGCTCTTTGCTGTAACAGACGACCTCGGTGCCACGTGGCAATTCAGCAATCCTGTCCTTGGCGGATTTGGCATTCAGCCAACCATTGCTATAGCCAAAGACGGCGGCCTTTCTGCCTACCTGCGCGACAACGGACCACCGCCTCAGCGTCAGCAGTTGACACGTTCCTTTGACGGTGGCATCACATGGACCATTGCTAAAGACACTGATATTCCCAACCCGGGAGCAGGTTTCGATATGACTAACCTATCAACCGGTGAGTGGATTATGGTCTATAATGATCAGGAAGATGGCCGGTCTGACCTCACTGTCGCAATCTCCGATAATGATGGCAAAACCTGGCGTTGGAAACGGAAAGTAGAAGATGACCAGAGAGTGGAAAAGGCAACATCAAGCCATTATCCGGCTATCATCCAGGGAAACAACGGCATAGTTCACATCATATACAGCTATCACCGGAAGGATCAGGATAGCGGGATGAACAATTCCATAAAATACGCTTCCTTTACCGTTGACTGGATCAAGGAGTAATGCAAATAACCTCACTGAGCAGAAATACTTTTGCCAGAATATTTTTCAGGTTTTAAATTCAGTTCAAATGAAAAGATTGACCCTGGTTTTTATGGCATTTTTTTTCTCCTGTAACAGGGTGAATGAACCTGTGGAAAATCCAGTAGCTGATTTCACAGGGTCCTATCAGGATGTAGCATTTGCCCAGGAATACCACGAAGGATTTACGATAGATCCTGAAATTCCGGAGGCTAATGATGTTCGGGCTATTTACTCAGATAGCAAAAACTCAGTATGGGTTGCGACCAAAAATGGGGTTTATAAGAAATCAACCGACCAATCGGAATGGAAGCTGCAGATTACCGGCGAGCATCAGGGTCCGGCCTATGACATAAAGGAAGATCGCGATGGGCGGATCTGGGCAGCAACGTGGGAAGGATTGTATGCTTTTTATGAAAACAACCTCACCAAAGCACTTGGATCGGAAGCGCCAATTTCAAAAATCGTTGTAGCTGACGAAGGGATTTATGCGTTGGGACCAAAAGGTATTTGGCAAAAAAGTGATGGTAGTTGGGACAAACTGGACACAACTGTTGCGCGAAGCATCAGGGCAGTGGTGTCTGATGCAAAACAGGGACTATGGATCGGAACTGATGTTGGTTTATATCATGTTTCTAATGGGAAAACTACAGTTTTTAATGCGAATGAAGATCTGGTGAGCGCTTATATTCGCGGCATTGACTATGATACTGAAGGTAATCTCTGGGTTGGCGGTCTTGGAGGTGTCGCTATACGGAACGACCAACAGAAGATTGGAGAAAAATTACCGGCAGACGGTGTACCAAACGCTTGGGTAAATGTGGTAAAAAAATCACCCGACGGAACCATGTGGGTTGGAACCAACTATGGCATAGCCAGATTTAAGCCCGGCAGTGATGATTACTCAGTGCGATTGAGCAAACGATGGCTGATGAATGACGAGGTTCGCGATATCGCCTTTGATAGCAACGGCAATGCCTGGATAGCTACAGCCAATGGCGTCAGCGCGATAAAGACGCGCCAGATGACGCTGAAAGACAAAGCGGATTATTTTTATGACAGACTCATAAAGCGCCACATTCGCGAGCCATGGATTGCAGCAAGATACCGACTTGCAATACCTGGCGACACCACGACCATTGAGGAAGAAGATGACGACAATGACGGCGAATACACATCCGGATACCTTGCTATGGAGTCGTTCAGGTATGCAGCGACCGGTGATCCAGAAGCGAAGGAACGGGCCCGCAAAGCATTCGATTTTCTGAAATTACTCAGGGAAGTTACCGGTTCTGATGGATTTTTCGCACGAACCATTGTTCCTACCGATTGGACTTCCATGCACGATCCGAACAGGACCTACACCCCTCAACAACTGGCCGATGAATTGGTCGAAAACCCACGATTCAAACCCGTGGAAACGCGCTGGCATCTGTCAGCCGATGGTAAGTGGAAGTGGAAGGGCGACACCAGCAGTGATGAGATGGACGGACATTTCTTTGGGTATTATTGTTATTACAACCTGGTTGCTGACGAACCGGAGAAACAACGTATCGCCGACCATGTGAGCAAAATACTCGATCACCTCGTCGCCAATGATTTTAACCTTGTCGATGTCGATGGCCTTCCTACCCGCTGGGGGATTTGGTCACCGAAACAACTGAACGGTGATCCGGAATGGTCACCTGAAAAGGCCTTGAACTCACTGGAAATTTTGTCCTTTTTAAAATTCGGATACGCTATTACGAATAATCAAAAATACCAGGACGCCTACCTGAAGTTGATTCACGAAGAGCATTACATCCAAAATGCCCATAAACTCCATAACACGAATCCTTCCTGGGAGACCTATTTCGATATTTACCTCGCGCTGTACATTTACCCGGCGCTTATTAACTATGAAAAAGATACAGCATTGAAAGCCGAGTATGTGCGCCATATGAACGAATGGTTCGAAAAGCACAAAATCACCGGAAGCCCGTTCGTCAATTTTACCTACAACTGGCTCGCCAATAATTCACAAGAACTCGACAACTCCGTTTACTTCCTTCGAGACACACCACTTGACCTCGTAGATTGGTATATCGACAATGGAAAAAGAGAGGATTTGCACCTTGTGCGATCACCGATACTGGAAGAATTGCAGACCAACAGGTTGCTCCCCCCGAGTGAATACCGCACCATAAGATGGGACAAAAACCCATATGAAGCCGTGGTTGGAAACCCGTCAGAGGAGAAGGAACCGGTTTTCTGGTTGCTGCCTTACTGGATGGGACGATATCTTGGTTTGATAAGGGAGTGATGAATTATGAGTAAAGGGTAAAAGGTAAAGGGTAAAAGGTTATGTACTTGGTACTATATACTTAATACTTTTAGCCTGTTGCCAACAGTTTATAGCCTGATAATTTAACAAAAACATGTTTGGAATAAACCCAACAATTATGAAATCGAAACAATTTATTCTCAGCCTTATCCTCACCGGCATGGCTCTCGGTACAGCCTGGGCGGTTCGCGGTCAGTTTGGCCACGAGCAGGGCGCAGCGTGGGCAGGATCTGTTGGAGCCATTAGCATTATTCTACTGTCGGGCCGGGCTGATTGGCGAGCCAAACTTTTCAAAGCTACACTTGCCGCGGCGATCGGCTGGGGATTGGGCGGCATCATGAGCTACGGCATCGTAGTTGGCTATGGCCATGGCATCGATTTCGTCAATGTTTATTATGGACTTTTAATGCTTTTTGTCATCGGCGGATTACATGGAGTGGTTGGCGGCGGATTATTCGGACTGACACTCGCAGATAACGCTGAGAAAAAAGTAAACTGGCTTGTCCTGTTCGCAGGAATGGTCGCCTCCGGACTCACAGCCTATTTTTTCATCATTATGGAATGGGAGTGGCTTATGACGCCGCCGCGATCTGAAGTTTGGGCCGTCTGCTTCGGTATGGCCATTTTTCTGATCTGGTACCTAATCCATACGAAGCATTGGTCAGCCTTGCGGGTAGCTGTTTTCGCCGGGCTTGGCGGTGGATTCGGATTTGCATTTGGCAATTTTCTACAGGTCCTTGGAAGATTCTCTGAAATTCCATTCAATTTCTGGAATGTGATGGAATACTCTATTGGCTTTTTCGGCGGAGCGGGAATGGCCTATGGCACATTCACGTCGCAGTGGGATTCTGTTGGTTTAAAAATGCCCCGACAATCCACGCTTGTGCCCTTGTTGCTGCTCGTTCTGTTTATACCATTTGTGGTTTGGCAACAATCTATGGAAATAGAAAGGCTTGAAAAGAACTACACGGACCTGATTCAATCAGATCCCAATATCATGGCGCATATCATCAGGTACGTATCGCTTGGAATTATTATCACAATGACCGGTTGGGTATTCGTAAAGTACTATTCGTCCAGGGACAACCTGGAGCTGAAATACACTAAGGCCGACGTGTACCAATTCCTCAGCTTGTTCCTCGGAATGTACATTTTATATAGTTTCCTCATCACCGGGGCGTGGGTGAGTACCTACCGAATCGAACAGTACCTTTATCTGGTCAATCTGGGATTAATTTTACTGGCTATACCAAAGGTGGTACCTCAGTTTTTACAGCATGGTATTTCACCGAAAAGATGG
>JBGSYX010000155.1:0-1628 GCA_041750735.1 Cyclobacteriaceae bacterium | reverse complement strand
TGGTACTGGGAATATGCCGGGGGTGTTATGACCGACTGGGGAGTGCATCTTATTGATTATATTTTATATGGAATGGATAAATCTATTCCTGAATCGGTTATGGCAATCGGGGGGAAATATGCATTTCCGGATGATGACATGGTTACTCCCGACACGATGACCACTGTATATGACTTCAAAGATTTTACTATGATCTGGGAACATACGATAGGCATAGGACTAGGTAACTGGCAAAGACCTCATGGTATTTCCTATGTGGGTGAAAACGGCACCCTTGTGCTCGATCGGAAAGGCTGGGAGGTTATACCGGAAAAAGAAAAGATAGATGTCGTGCCGGTTCAGAAAAATGTGGGTGTCGGACTTGATTTACACGTCAGAAATTTCCTGAATTGCATCAAAGACAACAGTCCTGCAAATCTGAATGCCGGTATAAACGTGGGTTGTGATGTGGCCCGTGTTGCACAGATGGGGAATATTGCCTACCGGACTGGAGAAAAAGTTTTCTGGAATCAGAAAAAGCAGTCATTTACAACCAAAACAGCTAACAAACTTATTACCCCCGAATACCATAATGGTTGGAAGCTTCCAAATAATATTTAAACCGTTACCATTCAGGATCTATACAACATAAAAATCTCATAGGTCAATAGCTTAATTATTGAAAGTGAGCAAAGCGAACAATCTGTGTAAATTATGCATCGATGAGCGAAGTAATCTGTGAATCTGTGGCAGATTAGAGTAATATAGAAGTCGTATAGATAAAAAAGTTGCCACAGATTATTCACAAAATGTTTATTTTATTGGTGTTCATGATTATGCTTCGCATAGTTCACAGATTGAATTTTTTTGACTTCGAAAAATTAATTTTCACAGATGAATTCGCAAGCGAATTCGGATCAATCCATACTTTTTTGATGTACCTGAATAGTTACATTAAGGCGTTGAATTGACTAATTACGTTCAACTATTTTTAAATATTTTTCAGAACCCCACGTTCCCTTCCAACCTTAATAAAAGCGGCAATAGCCTTGTCCAGATGCTCTCTTTTGTGCGCTGCAGAAAGCTGTACCCTTATCCGCGCCTGACCTTTGGCAACAACCGGGAAATAAAATCCGATCACATAAATACCTTCCTTCAACAGGCTGGCGGCAAAATCCTGGGATAATTTGGCATCATAAAGCATTACTGCGCAAATGGCAGACTTTGTTGGTTTGATATCGAAACCGGCGGCAATCATTTTTGAAACAAAATATTCTGTGTTTTCGTGAAGCCTTACCTGAAGTTCTGCAGTTTTACTCATCATGTCGAACATGCGAATTCCTGCATTCACAACCACCGGAGGGATGGAGTTTGAAAACAGGTACGGTCTTGACCGTTGACGCAGCAACTCAATGATTTCTTTTCTTCCTGTAGTAAACCCGCCGATTGCACCACCGAAAGCCTTGCCGAGTGTTCCGGTAATGATGTCCACCTGTCCACGGATATTGTACAGTTCGGTTACGCCTCTTCCTGTATCGCCCACAACACCTGCAGAGTGGCATTCATCTACCATTACCATGGCGTCGTATTTTTCTGCAAGTTTAACGATCTTATCTACCGGTGCAACGTGTCCGTCCATTGAAAACACC
>JBGSYX010000154.1:0-3502 GCA_041750735.1 Cyclobacteriaceae bacterium | reverse complement strand
TCAACATTTCAATAATTTTGAAATCAAAGATCTGCCTCCCGGCAATCCGCCGAATAATTATGGCGAGTACAAAGGCTCCATGTCCAATCACGACCAGGTGTATGCCAACGTGATTGACGTGCTGCAAAACCAGGGCGTCATCGCTACCAACGGCTTTGAGGGACTGAAAATCGTGGAGATTATCGATAAAATCTATAAAGCAATCCGCTAAATGGAATACAACAGGAAACAGATCGGTATTGTCAACGTGAAATTCGGGAAGAATGTCACGGTGGTGGAACCTTCAAACCTTTACGGCTGCACCATCGGCGACAATACCTTTATCGGGCCATTTGTCGAAATCCAAAAAGACGTGATCATCGGCAAAAACTGCAAAGTCCAGTCGCACGCTTTCATTTGCGAATTGGTCACCATCGGCGATGATTGTTTTATATCGCACGGCGCCAAGTTTGTCAATGACCTCTTCAAAAAAGGCGGTCCCGCGGGTGGCGATAAATCCCAATGGGCGGCTACAACTATCGGCAATCATGTTTCTATTGGCACCAACGCTACGATTCTTCCGGTTCGAATAGCAGATCATGTGGTCATTGGCGCCGGAGCAGTGGTGACAAAGGATATTACTAAACCGGGAGTATATGCCGGCAACCCGGCGCGACTCATAAAAAGCATTCCAATCCCATGAACATAAAACTCGTCGATCTCTATCGCCAGTACGAACAACACAAAGCTGAATTTGATAAGGCCATCGCTGATGTCATTACGGCGAGCGCATTCATTGGCAATACCAGTAATTCGTTTGTCAGGTCATTCGAAGAAAGTTTCGCAGGATATTCAGGAAATCGTTTTTGTGTCGCTTGCGCAAACGGAACAGATTCTTTGGAAATATTGCTGAAATCCATGGGTATTAGTGTCGGGGATGAGGTGATCGTCCCGGCGATATCATGGATCGCCACGTCGGAAGCTGTCTCCAACATCGGAGCTACACCTGTGTTTGTAGATATCGAGGACACATATTATTGCATCGATCCGCAATTGATCGAATCAAAAATCACCAAAAAAACCAGGGCCATTATCCCGGTTCATCTGTACGGCCACCCTGCGGATATGCCTGCCATCATGGCCGTTGCTCAAAAGCATAATCTATTGGTGTTGGAAGATTGTGCACAGGCCCATGGCGCTGCGATCGCAGGTAAAAAGATTGGAACATTTGGCGTGGCCGCTTCATACAGCTTTTTCCCCGGAAAAAACCTCGGTGCATTTGGCGATGCCGGCGGCATGACGACCGACAACGAAAAAATAGCCCAAATGGCCAGGATGATTTCTCAGCACGGTCAGTCTGGTAGAAAACACAGTCACCAGATCGAAGGCCGCAACTCGCGGATGGATGGCATACATGCCGCTATCCTTGATGTGAAACTAAAATACCTGGATCAGTGGACAGAATTGCGAATTTCCCATGCAGGGCGATATACTGAGTTGCTTGCAGGCAGCGACCATATTCTTCCCAAGGTGAAACCCGGCGTCAGGCATGTTTTCCACCTGTACGTGGTGCGGTCAAAACAACGCGACAAACTGATGAACTATCTGGGAGAAAAGGGTATTTCTACGACCATACAATATCCCGTGGCCTTGCCCCTACTTGAAGCTTATAAGGATCGAGGTTTTTCAGCCAACGATTTTCCGGTGGCCTCGGTAATCCAGGATGAAGTGTTGTCGATACCCATGTTTCCGGAGTTGCGTTCTGACGAAATCGAGTATATCGCTGCAAGCATCCGTAGTTTCAAGGGATAATACGTCAGTTATAAACCTGCATCCTGATCCGTTTCAGCACATTCCTTATTGGGTACTGGTAGCTGAAATATTGGCTGGTAAGTTCTGTAATCTCAAACATCCGCTCCACCTCCTGACCGGTACCCCAATCAATATACGTGATGGTAATTACATTGCTATCATCACTCAACAACCATTGGCCGTTATTGCTTTGATAACAATAAAAATTGGTGTATTGCTCCACCCAGGTAAAATCTGAATTCAAGGTGAGTATGTACGAACTATCGCAAGGCGATATGCCGGTTGGTTGCTCATCCAGGAAATATTCATAAATACTCCAGATTTTTGCGGAATTGTCCGTAAGCAGTGTTATGACTTTCGATTGCGCCGATTCTTCTTCATCATTGCATGAGGCAACGAGAAGGATGAGCACTGCATAAAGAAGATTGAGCCTTTTCATTTCATGTTTATGAAACTCTTATTTAATATTTTCAATACGCCACGGACCTGAATGATCGCCTGCCTCAGATCACCGCGTTCCAGCGAAAGCGCCATATCGTTCAGGTATCGTTCCGTAAGGTAACACTCTATCAACATATTCTGATCAGCCAGATTTGGCATGAACGGCATACCTTTTACGTGCTCGCGGTAATTCACCAGGAAAATCTGGCTGAGGTGATGAAACCAATGTTCGGCGAGTCGGCCGGAAGGTTCATTGGCAAACAGCGCCGAATATGCTACTTAGTGAAAGGACTTGATCATACTTGCCACATCAGTGAGCGGTGACTTTCGGAGTCGCCTTTCGGTAAGCGAGTAGGAAGTATCGCCTTCGAAATTTGTAATAATATAATCACCATCCAGCAAAAGCAATTTCTTCAATGTGTAGTTGCCATGCGGCCTTATACGCACTGCGTCGATCTTGTGGTCGTAAACGCGCAACAGTTTTTTCAGGAGAATATCCTTGGACTTCAACAAGTTGGTGATTTCCTCCTGGTGCTTTTTTGGAAAATCAGCAATATGCTTTTTCAACCCTTCAAATGCAGTTCGAATGGAAGACTTATACCCTGAGAAAAGTGATCGCTGGTAATGGAGCGTAAACTCTTCAGGTTCAAAATCCTCATGCTCACAATCCTTGCCCAGTGCTATATGCATTTCGGCGGTACGAAGTGCCAGTAAATGCACCTGCTCTATATAAGGTCCCCCGATCAATTGTTGAACAGGGCCTGAGAATTTTTCAAATTTCAATGGATTTGTAAGACTTCCTTCCAACTTAGGCAGGATCAACTCACCCCCCTGCACACTTACGCGCTCATAAAACCGGTTGAGTGCTTCAGAAAAATACTGTCTTGCGGAGCCATAATTCGGTACATACTCCTGAAACATCCCAAGCGTACGCTTTATATCATTAGCTTTATGGTGCTCAATTTGGCCAAGGTAAAGCGGAACATGCTTGAATCGCTTTCGCTCCGAAAGGTATTTTATTAGCTCCACATCCCGATCGGAGCCGCGGTCGATCTTCCGGTACAGCTTTACGATAAACCGTTTGCCGTATTGGATCACCACATGATTCCTTCTGGATTCTATCAGTTCGTTGTACTCTTCCAGATTTGGCTCCTCCAGGATAGCCTTCAACCTTTCGGAGAGATGAAATTTTACCGAGGATTGATCGGTGGTTATCAGTGCATTTTTGCGAATCAGGCTAAACAGGTTTTTACGGTAAATCTCACCGTAA
>JBGSYX010000153.1:0-6137 GCA_041750735.1 Cyclobacteriaceae bacterium | reverse complement strand
TGATCGAATCTCATGAGGTAGCATCCGCCGGAATGTGTTGCAAAAGCAGGGTCAAAACAGACATTGACAATCTATCTAAAATACCAATCCCGCATCCGTATATTTTCCAACCACTCTAAATCACTGGAAATGGGAGTATCTTTTTAATTAAAAAATGCTACGAATCGGAAGTTTTTAGACAAACCGTCGTTCGCAAAAATGCTTTGAACGCCTATAGCCGGAGGGAAATAGTCTTGTTTACCATAACATTACAGTTAACTTTGTATGGACTAAAACTCCAATAACCGGGGCGATAATCCATGATGTATTTAAACGACTAGCTAACTTTATTTTTTGAACAATATGAAAAGACTAAAACTTTCGTCACTTGTAGTGCTGCTATTAGCGGCATTCAATTTTGCTTCAGGCCAGGATTTGATACTCAATGATCTTGAGTACTTCGAGACGCAAGGCGTCAATATCCTTGTGTATAGTAACCTTTTCACCGGAGGCTTTAATGATGAGAAGAACGCCGGTATAGAATTGATACACCATGGCGTCAGAACAGTGCAAGGTGGCGCAGTGAGACTTTCCAACACTCCGGAGCAATGGGATCTTGTTCCGGCAATCTCAGATCGAACGGTAAACAAGGCGTCGAAAACAATTGAGTCTAAGTTAAGGTACGAAGATTACGATTTTGATTCGCGTGTAGTTGTAACGGCTAAGGGTAAGGGTATAGAGATATCTGTTTACCTGGATAAACCAGTTCCCAAAGCACTTGAAGGGAGTGCCGGATTTAATCTTGAATTTCTTCCCTCGCAATATTGGGGAAAGACCTATTTGATGGATGGGCGCTACAATCGATTCCCACGCTATGTGGTAGGTAATACCATTACGAGACCTAACAATGAAAAACCAAAGCAATTTAAGGGGTATGTGACTTCAGACGACAGGGGGACCGAAAGATTTATTGATCCGCTTCCTCTTGAAACCGGTCGCACCTTACTTCTTGCACCTGATGCACCCGAACGTTTGATAAAAATCAATTCGTCCGATGTCGATCTAATGCTTTTCGACGGCCGTATGCTGGCGCAAAACGGCTGGTTTGTCGTTCGTAGTTTACTTCCGACCGGAAAAACAGGCAAAGTTTTGACCTGGACCGTTGAGCCCAATGCCATTAAAAGTTGGATAAGAGAGCCAAATATCGGTTTCTCGCAAGTGGGATATCTTCCTTCGCAGCAAAAAGTCTCTGTCATTGAGCTCGACAAGAAGGACAAACCGCTTGCAACCGCATCGTTATATAAAGTAGGTAATGACGGCAATGCTAGCGAAGTATTCGGTGGCGAAATCGTACCCTGGGGCGACTATTTCAAGTACCACTATGTGAAATTCGACTTTTCATCGGTGAACACTCCTGGTATATATTATATTCAGTATGGCAACTTCAAAACAAATAACTTCTTAATAGAAAACAGTGTCTACGACAAGATTACCGACGCTACCAGCGATATATGGATTCCGATACACATGAATCACATGTACGTAAACGAAGCTTACCGGGTGTGGCATGGCGAGCCATTCAAGGAAGGTTATCTCCAGGCTCCACCAAACACCGATCACTTCGACCTTCATGGACAGGGACCAACTACCGATACCAAATATAAAGCGCTGGAATTAATTCCCGGATTAAACGTAGGCGGGTTTTTCGACGCCGGAGATTTTGACATCGAAACCGGGTCGAACATAGGCGTGGTGATGAACTTTGTTCAAACCTGGGAATCATTCAAACCTTTGCGAGATCAGACTTTTGTCGATCAGAAGCAGCGATATGTTGACCTTCACCGTCCGGATGGGATACCAGACGTGTTGCAGTTTATCGAACATGGAACATTGAACCTGGTAGCCCAGGCTGAGATCATCGGCCACATGACACAAACGCTATCTAACTCTGTTCTCGATAATTACCACCACCTTGGTGACGCTGCCGCAATAACCGACGGCCTACCTTATAATCCGGACCTTGGCCCTTACGAAGTAGCTGCTGACGGCCGCTCGAGTGGAGTTAAAGATGATATGTGGGCATTTACCAGCCGTAATCCCGGTCTCGATCTCAGGGCAGCAACGATGTTTGCCGCAGTAAGCCGGGCGTTGAAGGGATATAACGACGATCTTTCGGCGAGGGCATTGCAACAGTCGAAAAGACTCCTGAAAGAGGCAACAGAATTACTTGCCAAACAGCCGCCGCTGGATAGCATGCGCAGGGCATGGGGAGCCGGAGCAAATATTGCCACAAACCTTCAACTGTACATCTCAACCGGGGAAAAACAATATGTCGATAAATTTCAGGAACTTTTATGGCCTGCCCTTGATCGCAACGTCAGTTTCACCATATCGACGGCACTGGATGCCATACCGCACATGGACGCCTCCTACAAAGAGAAGCTCCGTCCATATGTTGTAAAGTATAAAGAATACATCGACGGGCTCGAAAAAGATAATCCGTACGGAGTACCTATCGGCCTGGGTAACTGGGCAGGAAGCGGAGGCGTGGTGAACTTTGGCACTACCATTTGTTTTGCCAATAAATATTTCCCTGATATTGTTGATGCCGGACATGCTTTCAAAACCACCAACTATCTGTTTGGATGCCATCCGTACCACAATTATTCTCTGGTAGCAGCGGTTGGCGCCGCTCGTCCTAAAGCAGTTTTTTATGGTAATAACAGGGCTGATTTCTCGTTTATTCCAGGCAATGTTGCCCCGGGTGTTCTATTCAGAAAACCCGACCACTTTGAAAACTACGACGACTGGCCATTTTTATGGGGACAAAACGAGGGTACGATTGCCGGAAATACCGGTTATTTAATTTTTGGATCAGCTTTTAAGAATTTAATAAAATAAGCAGTCGTTTTTTGCGCTGACGAAAATCTGAAACGATTTAATGAACAAGAGTAACTATGAATTGGTTTTTGCCCAATTCATAGTTACTCTTTATGCCCCCCTCAATTGAGTAAGTTCAATTTTGACAAAAGCTCTACTTCCTATCACATCATACTCCCGGTTGATCATGGAGAACATGGAGAAGGAGTTATAATAAAGAACAATGTTGGAACACTCAGAAAAATAACCTAGACTCACACTTCGGGTTTTATTCAGTACTATATGATAAGAAGGTCCATTTTTCCATGTGGTATGTTCATTACCCTTTTACTGTTTTCTGCTTGCCTTATTGCCAGCTGCTCTGATGAGAAAGGCCATGGTGATGTAATGGTGGGAGAATACTGGCGTAATCAGGGACTCGAACAGATTATACCTTTCTGGCAAAAACATGCAGTGGATACGGCCAACGGAGGATTTTTTCTTAATCTTTCAAGAGAAGGTCATCCCCAACCTCCTTTTGACAAGCACCCTGCAATGATAGGCAGGCAGATCTATGGTTTTACATGTGCCTATCTTCTTTCTGGCGACGAAGAATATCTCCAAAGCGCCAGGCATGGAGTGGAATACCTCCTTGAATATGCGTGGGACAAAGAATTTGGAGGATGGTATGATCTTTTGGATGAAAAGGGAATCCCGAAATCAACCACGAAAACTGCACCAAATGAGCTATATACCAATGTCGGACTGGCTCACTACTATTTTGTTACGGGTGATAAGAGAGTGCTTGAAAAGATAATGGAATCAATAAAAATCAGGAAAATACATGCCCGTGATACCATTAACGGTGGATACTTTCAGGCACTCAACCGCGACCTTTCAGTAAGCGACAGCACGAAAAGCAAACACGCACATTACGGATATACCAGTTCACTGCTAATCAATCTCATGCTTTTCACCAGGAATAAAGAACTAAGCGACTATGCCGAAGAACTGATGAGGCTTTCTATCGATCATATGACAGATCCCTTGTACGGATGGTTCGTCGGTTTTCCTGCACCGAATGACATCAAATGGAACCCGATGATAAGGATTATCAACGGAAAGGAGGTCATCTCAGCCGGGGCTCAACTCACCGCAACTCTTTCACTTCTCAGGTTATATGAGATAACTGACAATAAACTATATGGAGAAACCGGCATTTCCCTTGGGAAGCAATTAATGTCATCAGCCTATGATTCAACCCGTGGAATTTGGTTTGATACGATAGAAAAGAAGCCACCATTTAACCCGTCTGACACAACAAATGTATGGTGGTGGCTTCAGAGTTACGGTATTTTTACACAGCTTCATCTTTATCATCTGACAGGAGAAAATCATTACCGGGATTCATTCAGGAAAATGGCATCGTTCTGGAGCGATTACTTTGTTGACAAAGAGTTTGGCGGAGCTTACCAGAACGTCAGTCCTTCCGGTCTAGTGCAGAATACTGCCAAAGCATCCCCCTGGAAAGCTTCATATCATGAGATGGAGACTGCCCTTCTTAACTATATCTATTTGAACCTGTATTTTAATAATACGTCAGTAACTCTTTATTTCCATATATCAGAAGCGAAAAACGGTGAAAAACATTTCGTTTCTCTGGCTGAAGATCCATCAGTGATAATTAGTGATGTAAAAATCAATGATAAACCCTGGAACCAATTTGATCCTGTTGAGAGATCTATCACACTTCCGGAGGGTAAAAACCTGAAGATGCGAATAACATTTAAAGCACCCATATAAAAGTATTAAAATCAGCAAAATGAAAAGGTTAATCTCCCTTGTGGCAATTATTGCACTAATAACTCACGGACTTTATTCACAACCTGAATCACAGATCCTGTTAAATAAAAACTGGAAAGCAAAAAGAGCAACTGATGTACTGGCCGACGGAACAGAGATTACTTCAGGTAACTTCAACCCTGAAGGCTGGATCAATGCGACTGTACCAGGTACTGTTCTGACAACTCTTCTTGACAATAAAATGGTACCCGATCCATTTTTCGGGATGAATAATAATCTGATTCCGGATGTTTATGAAACAGGACGGGATTATTATACATACTGGTTTTATAACGAGTTTGAATTGCCTGACCTGCAAGAGAATCAACAGGTATGGATCAGTTTCAGGGGGATAAATTATTTTGCCGATATCTTCCTGAATGGAAAAAGGGTAAATACAATAACCCACCAGGGAATGTATCTGCGGGAGAAATATTGTATCACCCCGTTTCTAAATAAAGGAAAACCAAACAAACTGGCGGTCTGGGTAGCACCTCCTGATCCGGTTGGGAATCCTAATGGCGGTCAGGGCGGAGATGGAACAATTGGACGTAATGTAACAATGCAGTTCACCGCAGGATGGGATTGGGTATGCCCTGTCCGTGACCGAAATACAGGTATCTGGGATCAGGTTGCACTTGAGGTCACAGGATCAATCGACCTCAGAAATCCTTTTGTTGAAATGAGAGTGCCTGGTATACGGGAGCCAGGTACAAAACAACAACCTGCCTACCTTAAACCGTCTACTGAACTTGTTAATCCCTCACCTAACGGCATCCAGGGAATACTATCAGTTACCATTGAAGGTCAAACAAAAAGTATAACGGTTACACTTAATCCGCACGAAAGGAAAGTATTGGCTCTTCCGGAATTCAAGATTGAAAATCCCAGGTTGTGGTGGCCTAACGGTATGGGTGATCAGCCCCTCTACAAAGTGAATTTTAACCTTGCCTTGCAGAGTGGTGAAAATCTCGATTCAGAAGAAGTTATTATTGGTATAAGGGACGCTGCCAACTACTGGGATCAAAAAATAAAATCTAGAGTTTTTACTGTCAACGGTCAGAAAGTATTTATAAAGGGAGGTAACTGGATTGCTTCAGACATGATGATGAGAATGACAGCGGAAAGATATGAGGCTGAGGTTAGAATGCATGCAGGGATGAACATGAATATGATCAGGGTATGGGGAGGAGGACTGACAGAAAGGCCAGAATTCTATAATGCATGCGATAAATACGGCATTCTGGTATGGCAGGATTTGTGGATCTCAGGCGACTGCAATGGTGAATGGCCCGATCCTTTGAAGAAAGAATCTCAGGCTAGACGCAAGGCATATCCCGACAATCACGATCTTTTCCTTGAATCAGCAATTGACCAGATCAAAATGCTGAGAAATCACCCCAGCCTTTATATGTGGTGTGGCAGTAATGAAACTCTTCCCGTTGCAGACATTCTTA
>JBGSYX010000152.1:0-4530 GCA_041750735.1 Cyclobacteriaceae bacterium | reverse complement strand
CCGCCCCAGATCACGAGGGTTTCGTCAAGCAGTCCTCGCTGTTTCAGGTCCAGAATCAGCGCAGTTACGGCCTTGTCGGTCTGCCGGCATTTATTCACCAGACCGATATCGATGGAGCCATCTTCCGATGTACCATGTGTATCCCATCCCCAGTCGAAAAGCTGCACGAACCGTACACCGCGCTCTACCAGTTTTCTCGCCAGGAGGGCATTATTCGCAAAGATCGACTTGTGTGGATTGCTGCCATACATGGAATGAATGTATTCCGGTTCATCGGCTATGTTCATCACTTCCGGCACGGTGATCTGCATATTGTACGCGAGTTCATATTGCGAGATACGCGTCAGTGTCTCTTCATCTTTAAATTCCCGGTAGGTCAACCGGTTGATATCATTGATCGCTTCGATGGTTGATTTACGCTTTTCCTGGTCGATATCCGATGGATTATTGATGAACAGCACAGGATCGCCATCGCTGCGGCAATGAACGCCCTGGTACACCGACGGTAGAAAACCACTGCCCCAGACGCTCTTCCCTGCATCGGGATTATTGCCGCCGGATGTCAACACTACAAAGCCGGGTAGGTTGGAGTTCTCTGTTCCCAATCCGTAAGTTACCCATGAGCCCATACTCGGCCTGCCAAGCCGTGGCGTTCCGGTGTGCATGAGTAATTGGGCGGGAGCATGGTTGAACTGATCCGTATGAACTGCCTTAAGAAATGTCAGTTCGTCGGCAATCGTTGACAGGTGCGGTAAAAGGTTGGAAATCCACGCCCTGCTGTCCCCGTATTGATTGAATATGGCCTGCGGCCCAAGCATTTTAGGGATGCCCCGGATGAATGCAAAGCGCTTACCTTCCATGAGTGACGGCGGACATAGCTGGTCGTCGAGTTTGTGGAGTTCGGGTTTGTAATCAAATAATTCCAACTGAGATGGAGCACCCGCCATATGGATATAGATCACATTTTTCACCCTGCCGGGAAAGTGAGGCGGCTTTGGTGCAAATGGATTTTGATCGGTGATAATTCTGCTGCCTTTTGATGAGAGATCATCACATCCGCTATTCATCATGGAAAGCGCCAAGGCTCCCAGTCCAAGAGACCCTTGCTTTAGGAACTGCCGCCTTGTCTGCTGATGGAGTGCGCGAATGATATCTGATTGGAAATCCATGGGTGCGTTTAGTTTTTCATTATAAATTCATCGAGGTTCAGCATGGCGTTGGCTACAATTTTCATTGCAGCCAGGTGAGGGTTATCCTGTTTCTCCGTTTCACTCAATGTCACTGTTTTTATGATTGAATCATTTTTCACGTTGTTGTATAACTTGACAAGTATATCCAGTTTTTCCCGGGTCACCGGCATGCTCATCATCAATTGATATCCATGGGAAATTTGCTCTTCTGGGGAATTTCCTCCTTCCTCAATCATCCTCAAGGCAAAGCGATCGGCCGCCTCCACAAATACGGGATCATTGAGCGTAACGAGCGCCTGGAGCGGCGTGTTGGTGCTTATCCTCCGGGAAGTACAAACTTCCCTTGGCATAGCGTCAAAAATCAGCATGGACGGGTAAGCCCCTGTTCTTTTCCAGTAGGTGTACAGGGCCCGGCGGTATTGGTTTTCATCTGAATCCTGCACCCATTTCCTTCCGTTGTAAGGGGAATTCCAGATGTTCTCCGGCTGAAAGGGCATGACGCTGGGGCCGTACATTTTTTCACTGAATAATCCGCTGATTACCAGCGCCTGGTCGCGAATTTGTTCTGCGGATAATCTCGTCCTTCGCCCACGTGCGTACAACTGGTTTTGCGGATCGATCTCCAATTGTTCGGAATTGCCGACAGAAGATTGCTGATAAGTTGCGGAGCTTACGATGTATTTAAGCATCTTCTTGGTGCTCCAATCAAACTCAGAGACAAATTTCCAGGCCAGATGATCAAGCAGTTCCTGATGGGTAGGAGCGATACCTTGTGTACCGAAATCCTCCAGCGTTTCCGCAATACCGATACCAAAAAGCTGTTCCCAAAGTCGGTTCACGTACACCCGCGCAGTCAGCGGGTGGTTGGGATTTGTAATCCATTGTGACAGGCCGAGCCGGTTATTTGGCATATTATCCATGGGTAATTGCAGGAAAGCGGGAACTCCGGGTTGCACAATTTCTCCCTGGGTGAGCCAGTTACCTCTTTCGAAAATCCTGGTATCCCGATGCATTTCAGGAGGATTTTCAAGCATAACGGGTGTCTGGAAAGCACTGATTTTCATGAGCTGCCAGAACTTCTGCTTATTGGATTCATACCCGGCAGAGCCTTTACCTGGAAATCCATCCGTCAGGAAAAACCAGTCGAACATAATGCCATTGCTGAGGGAATCGGGTAGGTTTGAATTTGTGTATCGAAAGTGCAAATCGTGTCTTCCCGAAGTTTCGAGGCAGTTTATTTCAGCATAATCCCAGCGCCCATCAGTATGAGGAAATGCAATGGAAGCGATTTTTGGTCCCGATAGACTGTCGATATGGATGTCGATTTTGCCTCCAGGCTTAAAGCTCCGGTAACGGGCGATAATTGTATTTTTTCCATCAAGTGAAACGTTTCTCAACCTGCTCGATCCGTTCTTCCGGTAAACAAGCCACTTGGTATCCGATAATTCGCTGTTGACAAATTGGTCGCTCACCAGGGAATTAATGGTTGGCTGCCACGTTTGCACCAGCATTTGGATTTCTTTTACTTTTTCCCGGCTGGCGTTTTGATTAAGCCAAGTTTTCAATTCAAAAAAGTTCAGGCTGTCTGCTTTAGAAAAGTGCCTGAAGACCGGATAATCATCGAAAGTATCCTCATCGCGTGTATTGTTGAAAAACGCCATGAATTTATAGTATTCGTCATGCCGGATCGGATCGAACGGATGGCTGTGGCACTGGACGCATGCGAATGACGTACCCATTACCGTCTCCCAGGTGGTATTAACCCGATCGATAACGGCAGCAACCCGGAATTCTTCGTTGTCGGTTCCGCCTTCATCATTGGTCATCGTATTACGATGGAACGCCGTGGCGATCATATCATCCTCTGAGGGATTTTCGAAAAAATCACCGGCGAGTTGTTCGGTGAGAAAACGATCATAGGGTTTATCCTCATTAAATGACTTGATCAGCCAGTCACGGTATTTCCAGATGGTGCGGGCATCGTCGCGCTCATAGCCCTTGGTGTCGGCATACCGCGCCAGATCCATCCACATTCCTGCCCATTTTTCACCGAAATGTGGCGATGCCAGTAGTGAGTCGATGAACGCGTCCGGAAGTGAATCACTTTCAGAGGATGATAATTTACCAACCAATGCTTCTGAAGGTGGCAGGCCAATGAGGTCGAGTGAAAGCCGACGGACTAATATTGCTTTCGAGGCCTTTGGGCTTGGGCTGAGTTCATTTTCTGTGATTTTTTCATAGATGAAATGGTCGATATCGTTTTTTGCCCATGACTGGAATGAAGGTGAGCCACTTAAATCAGGGATGCTGGGTTGGGCAACCGGTAAATAGGCCCAATGTGTTCCCCACTGAGCGCCCTGATCGATCCATTTTCGCAGGATTTTTATGTCCGATTTACTAAGTGGCGCCTTTTCATAGGGCATCCGTTCTTCGGGGTCGTTGGCCGTCAGCCGCCTGATCATTTCACTTTGATCCGGATGTCCGGGAACGATGGCGAGTTTGCCCGATTTGGTTTTTCCTTTCGCTTCTTCTTCAAATAGCAGGCTGAATCCGCCATTCTTTTTCACACCCCCGTGACAGGAAATACAATGTTTGTTCAGAATAGGTTTTACCTGGCTGTTATAATCAATCTTTTCCTCCGGGAATAAAAGGAATGCCATTACGGTGAGTACGGTTAATATCAGTCCTGTGGCGATCAGCCGATTTTTATGCAAAATCTTCATCCATGAAAAATAGTGTTTTTTTCAATTAAGTCCAGCATGGATTTTTGTTGTTCTTGGCCTTCAGGCAAAGTGGTTACTAATAGGATTAAGGAGCAATCGAGGGCACGCAATGGGGAATCATTGAAATATTGATCATTTTTTCTTCGGCAGTGCGACTTCTCTTCCAGCGCTTGTGAGACCACAACCAAAATTGCGGGACTTCTCGAATGACATTTTCGAGGTATTTTGTGTGCAGTGTGGTGATTTCACCTCTCTGAGTGCCAGAAGGATTTTCAGACAGGACCTCCAACGTTCCTACGTAGTGTCCGCGTTTTACTTTGTCGATACGGATGAAAACCACCGGATAATTATATTTCTGCGCAAATACTTCAGTACCCATATGTACTGCGGTCTCCTGATTCAGGAAATCCAGCCAGAATACTTCCCTGCTGAATGTCGGAGATTGGTCAGCGCCAAAAATGGTCATGGTGAGCTTATTCTTGTTGGTGATGAATGATTTTGGCACAATTTTCTTTGGAATGATTTGTACTCCATATCTCGATCGTGACTCCCCAAATTTTTTGTCCAAAAACTTGTCGGATAACCTATAGTGTTTTATCCGTTGTTTTTCCGGCAAG
>JBGSYX010000151.1:0-15484 GCA_041750735.1 Cyclobacteriaceae bacterium | reverse complement strand
TCGTCACTATCCCAATCAATACGCACCAGATCCTTATCGCGATCGTAGAAACTAGCGTTCAAGGTAGTGAGACCAACCTTTTTCGATAGCGTGCCATCCTTCCATCTTTTCTTATTGCCGATCAAGCACTGCCAGATGACCGCCCGCTTCAAAGTCATTGACGTGGCGATATCGCGCGTTGGCAATTCGGGATGAAGCAGGAAAACTTCGATAGAGGCGCCGGTGTCTTTTTTGAATTGGATCCGTGCCGCAATTACCCGTGTATCATTAAAAATTAGCATGGCATCCGGTGGCAACAGGGCAGGGGCTTCACGGAATATATGATGTGAAATAGTGCCATTTTTCCATACTAATAATTTTGACTCATCCCGATTAGTCAATGGAAACCGCGCGATTTTATCATCAGGCAATTGATAATTATAGGATTCAATGGAAAATTTGCGGTCCATACTATTCATTTAACCGCAGCAAAACTATAAAATATCATGATTTGTACTTATGATTGTACGGGCTGAATTTACCCGGATATGCAAATCGATGTGATGCAACATACCTTAAAATTCAGGTTCCAGGCCGGAACTTCGAGAGGTACGTTGCAGGAAAAGGACAGCTATTTCATTAAAATTACCGATGGCCAGGATCCCACGCGGATGGGGATTGGCGAATGCGGCCCATTGATGGGGCTTAGTCCTGATCTGTCCGGAAACCTGACGGGCGCTTTTAGTGATCTCATCACGTATGCGGCGTCAAAGGATCTGCTCGAACTCCAAGATGTTGCTTTAGCCATTCCGGCAGGATATCCGGCATTACGCTTTGGCTTGGAAACTGCTTTACTCGACTGGCATCAGGGTGGTAAAAGATTGATATTTAATAATGGTTTTTTCCACAGCGTTATAAGCATTCCCATCAACGGACTGGTATGGATGGGCGATAAATCCACTATGTTGCAGCGCATAGAGGAAAAGCTGGACATGGGGTATGATTGTATAAAGATCAAAGTTGGCGCAATTTCCCACGCAGACGAGCTGGATATTTTGAAATATATCAGAAGTCGTTTTAGTTCGACGGATATAACTATCAGGCTAGATGCCAATGGAGCATTCGATGATAGTAATGTATTGAAAATGTTGGATGATTTCGCCCGATTCCAAATCCATTCCATTGAGCAACCTGTCATGGCCGGAAACCAGCTACTCATGGAGAAGGTCTGCCGTGAGAGCCCGATCCCCGTGGCTCTCGACGAGGAATTAATTGGAATCCATTTGTCGAAAGACAGGCAATCTTTACTCGATTTTATTCGTCCAGCTTATGTCGTACTTAAACCTACCCTGCATGGCGGATGTGCCTCATGTGCCGATTGGATCGAATCCTCGATGCAGAGAGGTATTGGTTGGTGGATTACATCAGCACTGGAATCCAATATCGGGCTCAATGCCATAGCCCAGTTTACGGCTGGTTATAATATATCAATTCCCCAAGGGCTTGGCACCGGTCAGTTGTTTTTCAATAATATACCTTCACCGCTTCAGATCGATCAGGGTAAACTTTCCTATTCTTCCGGTCACTCTTGGGATTTGTCCTTGCTTTTATGAAATTTCAGAAATTATCATCTCACATCATGAATGAATCCAGACGCAGGTTTTTGAAAAATTCGGCGACTATTTCCTCGTTGGCAGGACTTTCCATCGTCGGAACAAATGCCATAGCAGATAAATCCAAAGTTGGAAAAGGCCCCATTGTTATATCGACCTGGGAGCACGGACTTGCTGCTAATGAGGCGGCATGGAAAATTCTCGTTTCCGGAGGCAGGGCGCTGGACGCAGTTGAGGCAGGGGTCAGAGTTACTGAGGCTGATCCAAATGTAAAAACGGTCGGCTATGGCGGGTATCCGGATGCGGATGGCAGAGTAACACTTGATGCATGTATTATGGATGAAAACCAACAATGTGGCAGTGTGGCCTGTCTGGAGCACATCATGCATCCGATTTCTGTGGCAAGAGCGGTGATGGAGAAAACACATCATGTGATGCTGGTTGGGGAAGGTGCTTTGCAGTTTGCACTTGCCAGTGGGTTTAAAAAAGTCAACCTGCTCACGCCGGAAACACTGAAGGAATGGGAGGAATTAAAAAAGGAGGAAGACAGCCGAAAGTCGCTTATCAATATTGAGAACCACGATACCATCAGCATGCTTGCCATCGATGCCGCAGGCAATATGTCCGGCGCGTGCACTACAAGTGGTATGGCTTTGAAAATGCACGGGCGTGCTGGCGATTCGCCTATCATCGGGGCGGGGCTTTTCGTGGATAATGGGGTTGGAGCGGCTTGCGCAACAGGAACCGGCGAGGAAGTCATAAAGCAAGCCGGTAGCGCCATGGTGGTTGAATTGATGCGTCAGGGAATGGAACCTGAACTGGCCTGTAAAGAGATCGTAAGCCGAATTGTTAAAACAAATAAGAATAGGAGTGAAGAATTTCAGGTAGGATTTTTGGCCTTGCGCAGAGATGGAGTTATTGGTGCAATGGCGCTGAGGTCAGGTTTCAATTATGCAGTGCATACCGGTGCGGGAAATTCACTTACCAATTGTCGTTTTATGCTTGATTAAGCATTGACAGGATCGTACAGGCAACTACACCTGCGGTTTCAGTTCTCAGACGGTGATTTCCCAACAATACAGGGACGAAGCCCTTTTCAGCTGATTCGCGAATTTCACTGGCAGCAAATCCCCCCTCGGGACCTATAAGAATGGTAAAATGCCCATTTTTGCCAGCGGCATTTAATAGTTGAATGGTGCTGTTGTTCTCCTTGTGAGCTATGTATTTATTTGATGAATCCGTATTCTGAATAATATCCATAAATTTTTTCATTTCATGGATTTCAGGAAGAAATGCTCTTTCTGATTGTTTCATGGCGCTGATGGCCTTTTTTCTTAGTCGATCCAGATTGAGGTGGCTTCGTTCTGAATGTTCAGATTGAAAAAATGAAATGCTGTCTATGCCGATTTCAACTACTTTTTCTACAAACCATTCCATTCGCTCTGGACTCTTCGTTGGCGACAATGCAATGTGAATGTTGTAATCTGGCTTGACTGTTTGTTTGGTAGATGATATGGTGAATGCACAGTTTTTTACTGTGGAACGTGTGAGGCGTGCCTTGTAAAAACTACCTGCACCATCGGTAATATCAATCTCATCTCCTTCGGTTTTACGCAAAACTTTTATGCAGTGCAGCGCTTCGTCCTCCGGAAGTATGTGTACACCTTTGACAATGTCCGGACAGTAGAATAGCTGCATGTGAATCAGGCAGTCAGAGAGTTTACGAGATTGATATACTCCTTCATGGCCTGTTCGGGTGGCATATCTTTGAGCAACGCCCAGGCGTCGTACTTTGCCGCACCTTTGAAGTCGAATCCTCCAGGCCGCTCACCCGCGATGTTGCCATCGGTTGCCTGTTTATAGAGTGCGTAAAGTTTTAAAAGTATTTCGTTTGATGGTCGAGCCGTAAGTTTTTGAACCCGCTCTGCGGCTTCAATAAATTGTTGAGAGATTTCCATACCTAAAAATGAAAAGGTTGATTTCCGGTTTTGGAATTTAATTCGCTACGCGAGTCTTCCATACCGAAAATCAACCAGTGACAGGGGGTTTATTTTAGCGTTTCGATATTTCTACATAATCCCTGGTAGTCTCACCGGTATAAATCTGCCGTGGTCTGCCGATAGGCTCCTTATTGGCACGCATTTCCAACCATTGAGCTATCCAGCCGGGCAACCTGCCGATGCTGAACATTACCGGGAACATATCAACGGGTATCCCGATGGCTTTCATGATAATTCCGGAATAGAAGTCCACGTTTGGATAAAGTTTTCTTTTTATGAAATATTCATCTTTAAGTGCCACCTCTTCAAGTTGTTTGGCGATATCGAGCTCAGGGTGTTCACCGCCCAGTTTGGCAAGAACTTTATCTGCCTGCACTTTGAGAATCTGTGCTCTTGGGTCAAAATTCTTATACACCCTGTGTCCGAATCCCATCAGGCGGAACGGGTCTTTGGGATCTTTTGCTTTTTCGATGAATTTCTTCGTATCTCCACCAGATTGCATTATCATTTGCAGCATTTCGATTACCTGTTGGTTAGCGCCACCGTGGAGAGGTCCCCAAAGCGCATTGATTCCGGCGGCAACTGAAGCGTACAGGTTTGCATGCGATGAACCTACGATACGCACCGTCGACGTTGAGCAGTTTTGTTCGTGATCGGCGTGAAGAATGAGTATTTTATCAAGTGCGTCAACCACAATTGGGTCTACCTCATAGTCTTCAGTAGGCAGATTAAACATCATGTACAGGAAATTGCTCACGTAATCCAGATTGTTATTTGGATAGTTCGGTTTTATACCCCGAGCCTTAGTATAAGCCCAGGCCACCATATTGGGAATCTTTGACATTACCCTTAATACCGTCAGGTTTACTTTGTCAGCAGATCGGTTTGGATCTAAAGACTCAGGAAAAAAGGCAGTCAAGGCAGTTGCCAAGGAAGATAGTATCCCCATTGGATGGGCTGTAGACGGGAAGCCTTCGAGGATTTTTTTCAGATCCTCATGCAGTAGCTGATGTTTTTTGATGTCATTCTGGAATTTTTTCAATTCCTCCTGAGTGGGCAGTTTGTCATAAATAAGCAAATAAGCGACTTCGAGGAAGGTGGATTTCGCTGCAAGTTGCTCAATAGGATATCCCCGGTATCTTAAAATGCCAAGTTCACCATCGAGAAAAGTTATGGAACTTTTTGTCGATCCGGTGTTCTTAAAACCGGTATCCAGGGTAATAAAACCGCTTTCATCCCGCAGGTTCGAAATGTCTAAGGCCTTTTCTTTCTCTGTCCCTTCAATAATGGGAAGCTTGTATACTTTTCCTTCAATGTGGAGTTCTGCAAATTCTGACATCGTAAAAATTGGTTATGAGTTCATATAAAGTTAATTATTTCCTAGTATTAGTGGCAAGCCGTCTTCACCACTTCCAACCACCACTACTTTGGAATTTGGCGATTTTGCAAGTTCCAGTGTGGCTTCTATGCCCCGCTGAGTCAATATTTTATCCGTTAGACTTGCGTTGATAATGTTGTTGAATTTGGCAATGCCTTCTGCCTCTATGCGTTTTCTTTCTGCCTCGCTTTTTTCTCTGTCCAATCTGAATTGATAGGCAAGCGCCTCCTGCTCCTGCTGGAGTTTCAGTTCTATAGAGTTCTTAATTTGTTCCGGCAAATTGATAGACCGAATAAGCATTGCCTGCATTTGAATATTGTTGTTCTCACTTTTCAGAATTTGTTCTGTCTCCCTACTCATGGATTCTTCTACTTCGGCCCTTTTGGTTGAGTATATTTCCTCAGCGGTATATCGCCCCATAACCATTCGCACAGATGACCGGACTTCGGGTGTGACCAGAGTCTCTATATAGTTTGGCCCGAAATACTCATGAAGGTAGGATATGCGATTATAGACAGGAAAGAAACGAACGCTTATATCCACAGAAATAGATAATCCGTTTTTCACCAACACGTCCATTTTTTCATTAATGATACTTTCTCGGACATTATAGATAAAGACGTCGTTCCAAGGTGCTTTCACATGGAAGCCTTGCAGAAAAATATGTTCAAAATCGGTTCCTCCGCCAAACTTCCGATACAATACTCCCCTTTCCCCGGATTTGATCGAAACGAACAACTCGGAGGAGAGATAAATAAGAATCATCAACCCAAGTACTCCGGCGATAATGAAAGGTAAAAATTTTCTATTGTCCATATGTTTGAATAACTAATAACCGAAACAATGGTTAGTGACTTCTTACTACTTAACTATTGGTTCACTCGCTTTCGTCATGGTATTGTAGATGCACGAAAAATTTCTAATTACCGTAAAAATCAACGATTTGCGGCAATAACCAAAAGTAGAAAATTTAGTGGATAATGCGATAATTTAAAATAAAAAAAACCGATCCCATAGTTTGCGATGCATATTTGAATGCAAAAAGTTAAAATTCCCCAATCCACCACAAAAAAAACCAAATAGATATGCGATCAACCTTTTTTGTCCTCGACAAGCAGGGTAAGAAAACCTGCCAAAATCATGGACACTCCGCCCAATACTAAAGCAAGAATTGTTTGTCCGCCAAAGAAGTGTTTTACAAGATAGCCAAGTATACTTGCGGCGAGAATCTGAGGTATCACGATAAAAAAATTGAAAATTCCCATATACACACCCATTTTCTTGGAAGGTAAGGCTCCGGTAAGGATGGCATACGGCATGGATAATATACTCGCCCATGCGAATCCAACTCCGGCCATTGATAGAATAAGTAAGTATGGGTTTTTAATGAAATAGAACGATATCAAACCCAAACCACCAAAGCAAAGAGCGATGAGGTGAGTGACCCGGCGATTGGTCTTCCTGGCCAGTACGGGTAAAAGAAAAGCTACAAGAGCTGCAAAACCACTATAAAGACCAAACAAAACTCCTACGAAATTGGCTCCTTCGCCATAGGCTGCTGATTTGGGGTCTGATGCATTGTAAATGTGTGAAGTCACGGCAGATGTTGTATAAATCCACATGGAAAATAAAGCAAACCAAGTAAAAAATTGTACTACGGCAAGTTGCCCCATTGTCTTTGGCATGTGGAATAAATCCTCCATAATTTCTACGAGACCATTGGATTCATTTCCATTTTTCTTTAGAACCGCCACGAGCAGCTGAATTAATCCAAATACGGTAAACCCTATACCCAGCACATACAACTCCTTTTCCATGGCATTATGGGCGACTATGTATGTGAAAAGCAAACCCATGATCAACCATAAAGTTGCATTTCTGAAATAGTTCACAGACTTCCTTATTTCTAATTGATCAGAAGCGACATCCTTTTGTGATTTTTCATCGTATGAAGCCAATTCATCAGGGGAATATTCTTTTGTTCGAATGATCGTCCATAAAACCGCAATTATAAATACTGCACCACCGAGATAAAATGAATATTTTACTGAATCGGGTATAGCACCATCAATAGGATCATTTGAAATATTGAAAACATTGGTAAAAATCCAGGGAAGAACAGACGCTACAACTGCACCCGTACCGATGAAAAAACTTTGCATTGAAAATCCTGCTGTTCGCTGCTCATCGCTCAACATGTCGCCTACAAATGCACGGAATGGTTCCATGCTGATGTTAATGGAGGCATCCAATATCCAAAGCATTCCGGCGGCTATCCACAGATAGGGGGAGTTTGGCATTATGAAAAGTGCAAGTGTCGCGAATATTGCCCCAAACAAAAAATAGGGCCTCCTGCGGCCAAGTCTATTCCAGGTCTTGTCACTCATGTACCCGATTATTGGTTGAATAATTAGACCTGTTACGGGGGCAGCAAGCCAAAGAATCGGAATATCCTCAACTTTAGCGCCTAATTGCTCAAATATCCGTGAAACATTCGCATTCTGAAGAGCGAAACCGAATTGGATCCCAAGAAATCCGAAACTCATATTCCAGATTTGCCAAAACGAAAGACGTGGTTTTGAAGCCATAGAGGGTGTTTTTAAAAAGTCGAAAGATAGCGAATGCGCTATGAAAAAAAACTAGACCAAAATAAAAAAGAGCCAATCAAGGCCCTTTCTTATGGAGATATCTCAACGCTTATGCATTTCTATTCATACAGCTCAAATCGGCAAATGCTTCTTTCAACCTTTCAACGAAGCTCACCTCGCCAAGACGCTGCCATGCCCTTGGGTCGTAGTACTTCTTATTTGGTTTGTCAGCACCTTCCGGGTTCCCGATTTGACCATGAAGATAAGCATCTTTTTGATCCATATAGTCTTTCACCCCTTTAGTGAATGCCCACTGCATGTCGGTGTCGATGTTCATCTTAATGGCTCCGTATTGGATAGCCTCAGCGATTTTTTCTTTTTCAGAACCTGATCCACCATGGAATACAAAATTCACAGGATTTGGTCCTGTGCCAAATTTCTTCTGAATGTAAGTCTGGGAGTTCTTCAGAATCACTGGTGTCAGAACCACGTTGCCTGGTTTATATACGCCATGTACGTTGCCGAAGGAAGCAGCAATAGTGAAATTGTCGCTCACCTTCTTCAGTTCTTCATAGGCGTAAGCTACATCTTCCGGTTGAGTATAAAGTTTTGAACTGTCTACACCGGTATTGTCCACGCCATCTTCTTCGCCACCTGTTACGCCGAGTTCAATCTCGAGGGTCATTTCCAGTTTGGCCATTCTTTCCAGGTATCTTTTCGATATCTCGATGTTTTCTTTCAATGGTTCCTCAGAAAGGTCGATCATGTGGGAGCTAAAAAGTGGCTGCTTGTGAACTTTATAGAAGTCTTCACCGGCTGTTAGTAATCCGTCGATCCAAGGAAGCAGTTTTTTTGCTGCATGGTCTGTATGAAGGATCACCGGTACCTCATACGCTTCGGCCATTTTATGTGTATGCATAGCACCAGAGATGCCACCTGCAATTGCCGCTTTTTCATCTTTATTGCTAAGGCCTTTGCCTGCGAAGAATGCTGCGCCACCATTGGAGAATTGGATGATAACTGGCGAATTTACCAGTTTGGCTGTTTCGATGACCGCACTAACAGTCGATGAACTAATAACATTAACAGCCGGAAGAGCGAAATCATTCTCATTGGCGAAACGAAACAATTGACTTACCTCTTTTCCAAATAATACACCTGATCTGAATTTTGCACTCATGATTTTTTATCTTAATTATGGTTAAAATGAGAGTTAAAAAGCTTTAAATATTTGCTGTCAAAGGTAAAGAATTAATGCAATGCAAAACATGATAACTGTCATCAAAAAAACTTTGCCCTTTTTGGTATTTGCAGTTCTTAACGATCTTTGCATCGTCTGAATAATCGATAAGGAGCAATCACCCGGGAATATTATATACATTATTTATGTCTTTAGAACAGGTTACAATTAAGGATATTGCCAAGAAATTGAACGTTTCGCCATCGACCGTGTCGCGCGCACTCAGAGATAATCCGGAGATTGGAATGGCTACACGTTTGGCTGTGAAAAAGCTGGCTGAAGAGCTCAATTATCAACCGAACACTATAGCCCAGGGATTACGCCGTAAAAAAACATTCACCATTGGTGTTGTAGTGCCTGAGATTGTTCACTATTTTTTTTCTTCGGTGATCAGTGGTATTGAGGAAGTCGCCTATTCCAATAACTACCAGGTAATTCTGTGTCAGTCAAATGAGCGATATGACCAGGAAGTTATGAACTTGAATACACTGGCACAAAGCCATGTTGATGGGATATTGATTTCTTTCTCAAAAGAAACACGTGATTTTTCGCATGTGGCCACCCTGCAGGAAAAGGGCATCCCGGTCGTTTACTACGACCGTTCGCCGTCCGTAGGTCAGCCTGTGGATAGTGTCCTGGTTGACGATTTTGGCGGCGCCTACCGCGCTGCAGAGCATCTTATTAAAACCGGCTGCCATAATCTGGCGCATTTTTTTGGACCACTCCATATCAATATTCATTCGGAGCGCATAGCAGGATTCAGAAAAGCCCACACGGATTTTGGTGTCAAGATCAACGAAAATCTGATAGTACCTGCAGATAATTATCGCCTTGGTTATGATGCTGTCATTGCACTTTGCCGGCAAGCGCTCCAATTTAACGGTATCTTCGCTGTAAATGACCTCACTGCAGTTGGAGCTTTAAAAGCATTAAAATCCCAGGGAATCAGTATTCCGCAACAAGTTTCTGTTGTTGGTTTTGGCGATGATACCATGCTTTCAGAAATGGTCGATCCCACGCTCAGCAGCGTGGTACAGCCAGGTTTTGAAATGGGCCGCACTGCTATGCAACTATTGCTGGATCGCATCGAAGGGTCCAATATCGGTTTGGCCAAACTTATCAAACTTGACACTGCCCTCAATATCCGTCAGTCATCCAGGCAGATTCCCTGATTCCCAGGAATAAAGCTCCGGTGGACATGGTCAATGGTCCGGGCATATCATACTTTACGGACGTAAACAGATCAACATATTTTCCGGTGATCGATGGATCCTGAAATGTGGTTTTTTTATAAAAATCCAAGTTGAACAGCGCCAGTGCCTCCTTATTTTCATTCCAGATCTTTAGTCCTGAAATTTTTCCTCCTGTATCTATTACCTCCTTTTCACTTGTTTTATCAAATATCCAGGGATGTATCTCGCGAAGTTCGCGGATCGTTTTAATGAAAGGCAAAATATGATTTTGGGTATCCCAGTTCAACTTGTTTTTGTTGAAAAGCGGTAGCGGGAGGCTGGAAAAATAGTCAATTTCTTTTTTCGTAAAATTCAATCCAGTGTTCACGGGCAGTTGCTCATGGAGTTCAAAGCCATTATGTAGAAATGGGATGGCATCCGGCAAGAGATTGAATAATAACCAGGCCGCCTTCTTTTTCCGGAGGTGATTAAAACCAAATCTCGGCGTATTGTGTGTTTCGGCGCCACCAAAAAAAGGCAAAGGTTTCGGCTTTCTGCTTTCGATGAGCAGCCTTTTAAATCCGTTTCTTTTTGTTATGCGGTGCCAGGCTCCGCCGATTACGGCATTATAGCCTTCTATTTTGGTCTTTTCCTTGTTGCTGAAATTTTCATCCCAGAATCCAAATTCAGGGTCGATAAGCCGTGCTGCACTGATAATTTTGTCTTTGAGTTCAGCAGGCAGCGCATGCCCCATGTCGATCATGGCCCCGTCAATGTTGAATTGCTGTTGATAGTAGGGTACGTTTTGCGCAATCTGTTCCCACAGTTCATGGTAGATGTTTTGACTTTTGGCGAGTTCGGGATCATAATACCTGATCGTATTGTATGCGATGTAGTTGAAATTGTTTTCTGCTGCGTAATCATACTTGTATAGCCTTAGATAGGTCACATCGCTCCACGGTGGCTGTAGGTCGTTGGGTGGCCAATCCGCAAAAGCGCTGGCAATTTTATGATTATTAGGACTACCAGGCAGCGGAGGTACTACGAATAACTCCTTGTAGGACTTCGGCGGCGGTATGAACTTTCCTTTGCCAGATGGGATTTTGAGTATTTTTTCCAATTGTTGCGGGGTAAATTCCGGAGGCCCGTAAGCAACTTGATCGTTTATCCAGTAGAACCACTCCGGGTGCGTCTGCTGCCAATCGGAATCTATGGCTGCTGTCCTAAAAATGAACTCCTGCACAATGCGAAATCCCATGAAGTGAGCAGCATCAACAAAGGCTTTGAATTGTTCCTCCACACTCAATGGTATCAAAGGATCGGCGAGGAGAGGGTCGATTTTGAATGGGTTTTTTATGGCATAGGGAGAGCCGAGGTCGCCCTTACGGCCGGCAATGCCAATCTCTGTTATGGGAAGTAGATGAATGGTATTGATGCCCAGCTTTTTCAGGTATGGCAGCATCGCGATGGACTTCATGAAGGTGCCAGTCTCCCGCGCGCCATCGGCATTTAGCGTGATGTCGGCGGCATGGTCGCCGATGCGGCCGTCCTGGTTGTGGTCGTAAGCTGTAAAAAGCCGCACGAACAGATTATAGACAATGGCGTTGTTTGTCCAGTGATTTTCTGCCGACATGCAGGTTTTTCCCGGTGATGACATAACCAAACTTAATTGCGAAAGCAAAAACTCCTTATACCCGATGGATATTTTAGTATTTTCATCACCAATCCAGAGGCCGGGAATGGTGACTTTTATTTTCGGAACCGACGTCCCGATCAGGGTTTTAAGTTGTTGTAGCTCCATAAATGTTTTCTGAAGTATTTCGAGTATTCGGGACAAAATTAAACCGATTATTCATCATCATTTCGCATATTTGTTAATATTAGTAATCGAATTAGTAAGCAAAAATTACAACAGCAAATGGAAAAATACATGGGTATCGATATCGGGGGAACCAATATCAAAATTGGAATCGTCGATCGCCAGGGAGGAATGGAATCAAAAATTAAATACGCCACCGGAACACTGGCAAAAAGCAAGGATTTTGTCAAAGGCCTGCTCGATATCCTGGAATCAGAATATGCAAAACATCCATATATCAATGAAACAGGGATTGGAATACCCGGGACACTATCAACTGACAGAACCACTTGCTATGAAATTGCCGCGATACCTGCCCTTAACGGAGTGGAATTGAAAAAGGCGCTTTTATCACGGTTTCCCAAAAAAGAGTTTCACCTGGAAAACGATGCCAACGTAGCCGCTTTGGGCGAATATTACTTTTCAGGGGCTAAAATTCCCGAGAGTTACCTTTTTGTGACGCTCGGCACCGGTGTTGGCAGCGCTGCCATAATCGATAAGAAAATATTTATTGGTGGCGATGGTAATGCTATGGAACTTGGTCATATTCTCTCGAAAAATGGCAAGGAACTGGAAGAGAACATCGGTAAAACAGGTTTGATCAAACGGGCGCGAAAGCTCATGGACAAGAAGAAAACCACATTGAGCAAGCACAAGGAACTCGACCCTAAAATCATCGTGGAAGAAGGTCTGAACGGCGACAAGGTGTCTATCAAGATTTGGCGGGAAGTTGGTGAATTGTTGGGTGAAGGATTGGTAGCAACCATAAGGTTGTTGGATATTAAGACTATTTTAATTGGAGGAGGGCTGTCCGCCAGTTTTGATTTGATTTTTGATAAACTGAACGAGACCCTTGAATATAACCTCACACCATATTACACGAAGGATATCGTCATTAAAAAAGCCGAACTTGGAAATAATGCCGGAATCATCGGCGCTGCCTCGCTCTGTTTTAAATAGGGTTTTAAAAAGGCTGAATCACGAATTCGTTTGCTAAGCCGACGGCTGAAAAACGCACATAAAGCGCACGGGGCTTTTCTATGGATGAGTCGCATTTTGGCCCCGGCTCCATAAAGTAGATGTAGTACTTCTGGCTTCTGTCATATAGTTCCTCGGCATCCGGCTTTCCAAGCAGCTCTTCAATTTCGTCAGTTTGAAGCCCCCGCATCAGGTGCTTTGAGGCCAGTAAATTTTCCATGGAAGCGATCCGCGTACCGTCGCAACCGTTTTTATCGGCCATCCATAGTTCGCTGTCGAAATTCTGAAGCTTTCTTATTTTTTTCTTCTTTGAAGTGCAGCCATCAGATAGGCTAAACCACACCACGACTGCTAAAATCGCTAAAATCCCACTACTTCTCACAATCTTTGATTTTATAACGCCACCGCAATGCTACTAAATAATAATGTAATTGTTACCCACTACAAAAATAATCAAGATAGGCAGACAGTCAGCCTTTAAAAGTATATTTTTGCCCGCTAAAAGAGGAAGATGGAAATAAGACAAAGATTGGCCAATATAGCCCGGTTTTTATCAATGATGTTGTTTATCGGCGGATTGCTTTTTTTTTACAGTTATGCTTCCGATGCTATCGGTCGGTCGATTACGCACGATTATTATATCCTGCAGTTACCAAAGTCGCTCATATTTTATTCTATGCTTGTACTTTTTGCTGTATTCAATATCATCATGAATGTGACAGTGAAGTTGTACAAAGATGCAAAAGGAGAAGACCAATCATCTAAGCTGTTTTTCTCGGGCTATCAAAAGGAGGTTGTCGCTTTTTGGGCCACATTAACAATTGCCGGTTTCAATACCTTGCTTGCGACATTTCTTTTTTATGTCGGTTTTACCAGGGTCGAGGAGATGGCTGCTATGACAAGCTACATAGCTGTACCAGTATTGGGAATTTTGTGCTTTCTTATTCCGTTTACTGGCTTGGTAGTTACCATATTCACAAAGCGGTAAATGGTCCAAAAAAGCACTAAAAATCCATCTAAACCGGTGAGATAGCCAGGCTAAAGTAATTCTCACATTTTCAGATTTTTAAAGGATAATTAATTCAAAACAATCAATTTTGATGAAGAAAAAACATTTTGCTAAAAGCATTTGCATTGCCATATTAGCCGCAAAAATGAACGTTAAACTTTGTCGAGAACCACGACCATACAGATATAAATATTAACAAAAGTGAAGAATGGCTGAGCATGAAATAGCATATACCGAAGAACATATACGGTCTCTTGATTGGCGCGAACATATCCGCATGCGACCGGGGATGTATATTGGAAAACTTGGCGATGGCTCTGCCGCCGACGATGGCATTTATGTCCTTGTGAAGGAAGTGATCGACAACTGCATCGATGAATATGTGATGGGTTATGGAAAGACCATCGAGATTAAGATCACCGAGCACCGTGTAGAAATTCGCGATTACGGCCGTGGCATTCCCCTAGGCAAGGTGATCGATTGCGTGTCAAAGATCAATACCGGCGGTAAATACGATTCGCAGGCTTTTCAGAAATCGGTCGGATTAAATGGAGTTGGCACCAAGGCCGTCAATGCGTTGTCACGTTATTTTAAAGTGCAGTCATTTCGGGATAAACAAACCAAGGTGGCGGAGTTTGAAAGAGGCGTGCTGCGAATGGAGGAAAAAATCATCGAATCCTCAGGTCGTAATGGAACCCTGGTAATTTTCGAGCCCGATGGTGACATGTTCAAAAACTTCCATTTCATCCCGGAATACCTGGATGAGATGCTATGGAATTATGTGTATTTGAATGCCGGGCTGTCTATACTTTTCAATGGTAAGAAGTTCTATTCTGAAAATGGCCTTTTGGATTTGCTGCGCAAAAAAACCGACGAGGAGTCTATGCGTTACCCCATCATTCATCTGCATGGTAAGGACATTGAAGTAGCGCTGACCCATAACAATCAATATGGGGAGGAGTATTACTCATTCGTCAACGGGCAGTACACTACCCAGGGCGGCACACACCTGGCGGCGTTCAGGGAAGCGATCTCTAAAACAATCCGCGAGTTTTACAACAAGAACTTTGAGGCAACGGATATCCGGACGAGTGTCGTTGGTGCTATTTCCGTCAGGGTCATTGAACCGGTTTTTGAGTCTCAAACAAAGACCAAACTTGGTTCGCAGGTCATGTGGCCCGATGGCCCGACAATGCGTGGGTTTATCAATGATTTTATCAAAAAGGAGCTCGACGACTATCTGCACAAGCACCCTAGTGTAGCCGATGCGCTGCTGAAGCGTATAATGCAATCGGAGCGGGAGCGCAAGGATATTGCAGGCATTAAGAAACTCGCCAATGAACGCGCAAAAAAGGCGAATCTCCATAATAAAAAACTGCGCGATTGCCGGATACATTTTGACGAAGATACCGGCGAACGGCGCGAGGAGACGATGATCTTTATCACAGAAGGCGATTCAGCGAGTGGTTCTATAACCAAATCACGTGATGTGCAGACGCAAGCGGTATTCAGCCTGCGGGGCAAACCGTTGAATACATTCGGTTTAACAAAAAAAATCGTGTATGAAAACGAGGAATTTAATCTTCTTCAACATGCCTTAAATATCGAAGATGGTCTTGACGGATTGCGTTATCGGAAAATTATTGTGGCTACAGATGCAGATGTGGAC
>JBGSYX010000150.1:0-3367 GCA_041750735.1 Cyclobacteriaceae bacterium | reverse complement strand
TCCCCTGCCGCTCTTTCTGATGATGCCCCGCTCCTTCAGATCGATTGACAGTGTGTCTAAAATGCCATTTAAAAAGCTCTTGCTTTTTGGCGTGCTGAATACTTTCGATATCTCAATAAATTCATTGATCGTCACTTTGGTTGGTATGCTTGGGAAATAGAGCATTTCTGCGATGGCTAGCTTTAGTAATACCTTATCGGTGAGGGCCACTCGCTCTATATCCCAGTTTTGCAACTTTTCCTTGAGAAACGACTCAATATAGTCATTTTGTTCCACTGTTTTCTCAAACAACTCCTGCACATAGACCGAATCGTCTTCCCAATTGTAGGAGATATCGGCGATTTGCACCTCCGAATTCTCTTCTTTCATGGATTTAATGGTCTTCTGAACAAGGCTTTTTACGATGAGTTTATTATCGAGCCAATCGAGGTCAATATCCTCGAAAAAGCTTGAAAAAACATCATTTTTCAGTACAATTGCCCGACAAATATAATCCAAGATGTTCCAATCATCCGCATAGTCGGGCTTTTCTTTTTTGTCGTATTCCTTATACGATTCGTCCTTTTTCAGAATGCCTTTGTACCAGTCGCGTATGGTGTCGGCGTGGTTGTCCCAGTGTATTTTGTACTTGATTTTCAGTTTTTGAAATGCCTCGTCTTTTCGCAGCTTATCTACGACCCGGTTGTCGAAAAGGTTGGTACGTAATATCGCCTTTTCACCAAGGACGTTGGCAAGGGATTTTTTCTCGTCCGAGAGTTTTTTATTGACAAATGCCAGTTCTTCCAGTACAGACAATATCATGATGTGATCTTCAGACACACGGTCTGCTTCGTCCGACAGGTTTTTGTTGAGGCCTTTAAAGTCTTTCCTGTTGAGATCGTGCATAAAATCGATGGCGTGAAGAACTTCGGATTGTACCTCCTCACCTATTTCCATGCCTGCATTATGAAGTTTCTGGTCAATGGCCTTAAGGGCAAGATCCTTTTTCCTCCGCAGTTCATCCTTGTCGGCTACTTCCATGGAGTTGAGGTCGGGTGAAAATTTTTCATTTAGCTGATCAAGTGCTAAATGGTAATTCGCACTTTTTCTGCTTTCGTAGGCATATAGATTTTTAAATGCCTTTACCCGGAGTGACCTTCTGTTTATCATTATATCTTCCAAAGAACTTATTAAAATTCACGAATTACCTCCGGATACTCCGGTGATAGGTTATAATTATTACAACCCTACATGCTATGTTTCAATTTTGCCATATCATCAATTCTTTTTTGTGCAAGCTTCATGGCGGCTGTTTGTGCATTGATGTCTTCCGTATCTGTAAGCTTGAAAATATCCATGGTGATCGGATATATTTTTTCTGTCATCCGATAGGCCTTTTCCCGCGTCCAGTCGCCAAGATAGTCTATCCCTACATTGATGAGTCCACCGGCGTTAATGAGAAAGTCAGGAGCATAAACAACCCCGCGTTTTTTCAACTCATCGCCATGAATCTTGTCATCGGCTAACTGATTGTTGGATGCCCCGGCAATTATATGGCATTTCAGTCTGTCGATGGTATCGTCATTTACAGTAGCTCCAAGCGCGCACGGCGAATATATATCCACATCGAGGTCATAAATTTCATCCAAACCTACAACCGTAGCACCATATTTTTCAGCAGCTTCTTTTGCTCTTGCCGGGTAATAATCCGAAACGAAGAGCTTCATATTTTCCTTAGCCAGATACTCAAGCAAAAACATACCTACGTGACCCACTCCCTGAACAGACACGCTTTTTCCGGTAAGTGAATCACTGCCCCAGGCCCTCTTGGCGCAAGCTTTCATACCTACATATACGCCATAAGCGGTCACCGGCGACGGATCTCCCCCACCACCGGCACTTTCGGAGAGGCCGGTCACGTGTCTGGTTTCCATGGCGATGTATTCCATATCTTCGGGCGACATGTTCACGTCTTCGGCAGTAACATACTTTCCGTTTAGGTTTTCGATAAATTTGCCGAAGCGCCTTAGCATAGCCTCTGATTTCAATTTTTCGACATCACCGAGTATGACCGCTTTTCCACCGCCCAGATTGAGGCCTGAAATGGCTGCTTTAAAGGTCATACCTCTGGCCAGGCGCAGAAGATCGTTTAAAGCCTCGGCGTCTGTGGCGTAATTCCACATGCGTGTACCGCCAAGTGCCGGCCCCAGGACCGTATTGTGAATACCGATGATGGCACGGAGGCCTGTATCTTTGTCCTGACAAAAAATCACCTGTTCGTGATCATGAATTTCCATATCATTGAAGATTTGGATCTGATCCATCTGCTGCGCTGTATTTACTCCATTCATTGATATAAGTATTGCCGGATTCACTACTTTTGCCTTATGCATGCTCTAATTGAAAACCGGGTCAAAAATACAGCTTTTTGCTTCCATTCCAATTGAAGAAATGGCTTTCGGCCTGATGGTTTAATATAAAAACAACTTGGAGTGAAAGAACTCAGCTATCTCAACAAATATTTCATAAAGTACAAATATTACCTGCTACTGGGTATTCTCTTTGTCATCATTTCAACAGTTTTTCAGATTGTGCCGGCACAAATCGTCCGATATGCCCTGGACCTGGTAGCAGAAAATATTACTACATACAAATCCATGGATGGCATGGGGCTTCAGGAAGTATTCCGGGCTACCATAAATCAGAGCATCGTTTTCTATGGAATTCTCATACTTATTTTCGCATTGCTGCGTGGATTCTTCCTTTTCCTCGTTCGCCAGACACTCATAGTGATGTCGCGGCATATGGAATATGACCTTAAAAATGAGATATTCAATCACTATCAAAATCTTTCACTGAGTTTCTACCGCCGAAACAATACCGGTGACCTGATCGCGCGTATCTCGGAGGACGTAGGAAAAGTACGCATGTATCTGGGGCCGGCGATTATGTATGGATTGAATATGATTATTCTAGCCGTCATCTTGCTACCAGTAATGTTTTCTATCAGTGTGAAATTGACGCTCTATGCACTCATACCGTTGCCTTTTCTATCAGTGAGTATTTACCTCGTGAACAATGTGATAAACCGTCGCTCTGAAGCTATTCAGCAGAGACTGTCCTCACTTTCCACCTTTGTACAAGAGACATTTTCTGGAATACGGGTTATAAAATCATTTGCCAGGGAAGGCGATTGGATTGATAAGTTTTCTGAAGAAAGCGAAATCTATAAAAAGAAATCGCTGCAACTGACACAAGTCGATGCCTTGTTTTATCCGCTTATCATGTCCTTAATTGGCCTGAGCGTCATTCTAACCGTGTACTTTGGCGGCAGAGAAGTGATCAATGGCTCGCTCACTATTGGGAATATTGCTGAATTTATTTTGTA
>JBGSYX010000149.1:0-15338 GCA_041750735.1 Cyclobacteriaceae bacterium | reverse complement strand
TTTCTGGAAGAATGCGTCGATGGTGCTGATGGACAACTGAGAATAATTATGGAGGATATTGTCCAGTACCTTCGCGGCTCGCTCCATCACTATGTACTCGGTGAAACCGGTCTTTTCCCTAATATCTTTCATCAGGCCCGGGTCGCTATTGATCGACAGTCTTTCCAGGTTTCCGATGATCCTTTCCTTCATCTCCCGTGTGGCTTTGTTGGTGAAAGTTACTGCCAGGATTTTATTGTATAAGCCGGGATCTGCAATACAGAGGGATATAAACTCCAGAGCTAGGTTATACGTTTTCCCAGAACCGGCGGACGACCGGTAGATGATAAAGCCATTTTTTTCAGGATCGGGATTCAAGTGTTTGATAGTATTTTGTTCGAATATAAAAAATGCGGGGCTACGTTTTCACCGCCTACAACACATATATTCAGAACAATGCGGTTTGTCGCTGATTACACAGTAAAAAAACTTTGGACATGAAAATTGAGAGCGCGGCAGCGTGCATATACCAGAACGGAAAAAGTCTGTCTAATCACTCTGAAATATCAGGGGATGTTTGAAATCAATGACGCGCTTGGTTCTTAAGCAAGAGAAGGGCGGTTTTTTGGGAGCCTATGTCATGAGTGGAATCACTGACTGTCAAATCAGTGACCTTACTTAAGTTCATAGCCCCTACCAGAATATCTTTGTCACCATCACCGTCAATATCAATAACCTTCATGGTATTCCATTGATTCTGGGCTGCTTCAGGAATAGAATATGGGATATATTCGTACAGGTGTTCATTTTGTAGGTAAATGATCCCGCGCTCCGGATTCCTTTCCATATCTGCAAAATTTGATACAACTACAAGATCCGTATCACCGTCTAAGTCAAAATCCTCGAGCGCTACCCTGCCTGCCCCATAAACCGGGAAAAAATATTTCTCGGAAAAATTGTTTTTTCTGTCATTCTGGTAAATCCGGATGCCATGGTAAGGTTTAAGAATTTGCGAGTAATCAAAGTTGTCACCGTTCACATAAATAATATCTAAATCTCCATCATGGTTGAAATCAAAAAGGTCGAAATACATGGAGCCGTAAACGGATGGAAAACGCAATACAACTTTAGATTTCTTCTTAAAATTTCCCTTGCCATCATTAAAGTAGATGACGATACGTTCGTCGCCCTGTGCAAAAAGCACCGTCAAATCCAGGAAACCATCTTTATCAAAGTCGTGAGTTCTGGCTACTATGGCTCCGGGTGTTTCCTCAATCAAGTAGGGTGAATACCTGCCTTGCCCATCCTGATAATAGATACACAATTTACCAATATCATTGCCGTATTCGCAGGTCAGAATATCCTCATAGCCATCATAATTCAAATCTATTTCCAGGCTGTAAACGGGTCTGTAAAGATGGTCAAGCAAGGCAATTGGCTTTTGGGTTGATATCAAATTATTGTTTTGATATTGCACAATTTTCCCAAGATCCTCATTATTGGGATGGAGAATCCCCGCCAAGGCAACATCAATATGATCATTGCTTATGTGAAGAGCAGTTGCTGGACTTTCCAAGGATATTTTATCTTTGATCTTGCCTGTATAATCCAGCTTTAATAAACTCCTTGACACAGCATCAGCTGCATACACGCTTCTATTGGGCTCATCAGCCTCAATAGCCGTAATTATCGCACTTACATCAATATCGCGGCTAAAAGGAACTGCCTTGAAAGCCATGCACTCCTTGTTTGGCGCTTTTTTAAACTCCTGCTCCGGCAAGGAATCAGGGCTTGCGATATAAAAATAATCAACAATGTTTTCCCATTGCGCCTGGGTCAATGCAGAAGACTTTGGAACCAGGATGGGATTGATCGACTGATAATACATCTCTTTGTACTTAAACATCCCCAATCTCGGCCCCATTTGAGGCAACACTTTAAACATCCACAGTTTCTTAGTCAATAGAGCCGGAGGAACCTCTGTGTGGCAGGAAATACACAATGTCTTTGCCAGCCGCTCTCCTTCCGCAAAGTATGCTTTCTGGTTTTGCTTCACTTCATAATTACATGAAGCGAGTATCAATATAAAAATAGCCGGAATGAATATGCTTGTTCTCGCTGACATACCTTATCAAGGTTATAAATTAAAAAAATAAATGTCTGGCTAATCCTCCTTTTCTCTTTGAATGTTATCGAAAAACGAACAATCAAAAAATTACTTAAGACGATATACCTGAACCGGCTTTCTATTTAACCCAATTACAAGAAATTTATCCTCACCTTCAAAACAAAGTAAAGATTCCACCATGCCTTGTATCGCGAGCCCAGTCTCCGAAGGCTTAAGGATCTTTGCTAAGGGCTTTTGGTTCTCACTCATAAGGACTATCCCTTTATTGGCATCATAATACCCGGTTGATACATCGAAGGTGTGATCATTACCAGTAAGAATAGCATCAGGCAACCCATCGGCATTAAGATCTGTAACGATCGTCTTTTTTATTGGCGAGACTTGTGCGGCCGGAGGCAGTGATTCCCACATGAATTTTCCCTTGTCATTCATTAATACATAGCTGGAAGTTGTATTCACATAAAAAGTATACGATTGTTTATTTGTCATAGCAGAATCGAGAATATCCTGTGCTGTGGCATAGCTGAAAGAAGCATAGTCAGGATATTTTTTAGCTATAAAGCCTGTTTGCGCGGCTAATTCATCCAGATAATTAATGGGGTATTCACGCATTACATTATCCTCATCCTTCCAGTATCCGGTGGAGATGGGATCGATGGTACCATTCATATCAAGATCAATGGCATAAACACGAAGCGGGTACTGATCAGTTACCGTAAAGCGATGGTTTTCGCCCAAATTTCCCAGCATATAATCATCATCCCCGTCAGCATCGAAATCAGCTGCAGAGATAGAGTACCATAGACCGTGAATCGCTTCGATTTCGGGAATATCCTGGCTTAGTAAACGTTGTCCATTGATATTTTGAAGTATGCTGATGGAGTTCCATTCCCTAGAAATTAACAGATCTTCCCATCCGTCTCCATTGTAATCAGACCAGACTGCATCGGTTGTCATACCGAGGTTGAAATTTCGTGCCTTCTCTTCTGAAAACCTTCCCTTGTCATTGAATAAAACCCAGGAATCAGATCCAAAGGGATACATATCCTTCTTCACCCGTGAGCCTATAAACAAGTCCATGTAACCATCGTGATCAATATCAAACGGACGAACTACTGATGCCGAAAACGCCGAAATCGGCAATAATTCAGCATGAAAAACACCTCCTTCATTTATGTATAAATAATGTTGGTACTCCGTTTCTTTTTGATTTTCATAGCCACCAGCCACCGCAACCACATCATTATCACCATCGTTATCCACATCGAAAATAGCTAAATCAGCCTCTGAACAATATTTTGCATTAGTTAGTCCCTCAAATGAAGTCTCCACAAAACGGTTCCCTTTTCGCAGAAAAACCATAGTAGGCGTTTTATTGGTTGACCCAATGATAATATCATCTATCCCATCACCATCAATGTCTCCTTTGGCCATCTTTGGTCCTATTTGAGAAAACTTATGTGGAATGATATTTTGATTCAGGAAGAAATCGATAAAATCGTTTTGTTGATGCACATATTGGATAATGCTGTCAACCGATTCGATCAAATAGTTTTTTGAATCTGACGTTTTTGAAGGTTCTATCGGTAATGCATCCTTTTCCATTAATTCGATTCGTTGATTCGGCGCGATTTCCTTGACAATTGAGACTGTTTTCCCAAGAGGCCAGGTCACTTTAATAGAATCTATCTCTGTATTTTCCCCAAGGCCAAAATGTACTATTGGGTCTACTGTGGAGATATACCCCCGCGACAAGAAATGTTCCTGAAATTGGTATTTACCGTTGCTCCATAACTCAACCTTAGCACCCAGTGCCAATGTATTTCCAGGATTTCCAATTAATTTAAGCTCAACATAATTGTTTGGATGCTTCTTATTATTTGTCGTATTATTTTTATAGATGAATGCCTCATCGTTTAGATTATTTACTACATAATCAAGGTCACCGTCATTGTCCAGATCTGCGAATGCCGCTCCATAAGAATAAGAGGGTATACTTTCAAACCACTCATCAGTGATCTTGTTGAATTTAAGTTCTCCTTCATTCTCAAAAGCCATATTCATTGATTTTACAGCTGGGGCTTTTGCCATGACATGTTCGGCTGAAGCAAGGTACCCAAACATTTTCGCCTTGTATTTAGTCCAGTCCTTATCGGTCAGATCTTTGGGATATCCATTAGTAACAAGAAGATCCTTATCTCCATCATTATCATAATCAGCAAATAATGGTGACCAACTCCATTCAGTCTGATATATTCCCAGCATCTGTCCAACCTCACTATATGGAACCATTTCGCCATTCACAAATCCATTGTGCTGATGCAGCATGTTTCGCAGGTATTGATGTTCATATCCGAATTTCTCATCCAGATTATAAAACATGTAGCTGAAACCATTTATCGTTTGTTTTTTTTTGTAATAGTATTCCGGCATCATGTCGAGCGTAAAAATATCGGGCCATCCATCATTATTAATATCAGCCATATCATCCCCCATAGAAGATTTAGTCTGGTAACTCAGGTATTTTGCAATCTCATTTTTAAATGTCCCATCCCTCTGGTTGATATACAGCAGGTCGTTTGATATATAATCATTTGATATGTATATGTCAGGGTAGCCATCTTTATTAACATCGCCAGTGGCTATACCTAGGCCAAATCCCTCATAGATGATCCCCGCTTCCAGGGTCACATTTGTAAATGTATTGTCGCCATTATTCCTGTAAAACTGATCGTTACTGACTGCTTTTCCATCATTTTGTTTTTCGCGATAACTAGCCGTCAAACGCTCTGTGACAAAATTATTCATGACATATAAATCAAGATCACCATCCAGATCATAATCCAAAAAAGAAGCTTGCACGGAATAATGATGGTCAGCTATGCCATATTCTTCAGCCTTCTCTACAAAACCTGGTATGCCTTCTGAATTAATGCCCGTGTTGATGAATAATTTATTTTTGCGAAGTATTGAATCCGGGTAAGCGGTACATGTAAAATAAAGGTCTGTTAGTCCATCACTGTTAATATCTACAATGGATACTCCGCTGACCCATTGACCTTTTTGAATGCCCGTAATGCTTTCGGTTATGTCTTTAAATTTGAAATCCCCCATATTCAGGTAAAAGCGCGTAGGAACCTGGTTTCCGGTAAATATCAGGTCCATTTGCTGGTCATTGTTCAGATCTGCAATTCCTACTCCGCCACCATTATAAATGTACTCGAAGTTCATTACATGAAGGGAATCAGATTCCTGGACTCTATTTACAAAATCAACACCTGTTGCATCCGAAGTGAGCATTTCGAATCTGGTCTCTTCTTTACATGAAAACAGAAAAACTAATACGGAAACGAATAAATAATACTTCATGCTTCAAAATTAAAAATCGGATTCAATTAAAAAAAAGTGGACTTCCCGAAAGGAAAGTCCACTCTTATTTCAAATTTAGTTAAAGATTATCTGTTTTGAACAAGGGTTCCATTGTTCAGGTCAATTTGACGCTGAGGAATAGGATAGTTAACATCCTCAGAACCAAGTTGGAAATCCGGATACAAATTGCTCGCCCATGGCATGGTTTTCTCATAATTGTAAATCCTCTGCAATTCAGTAACTACGTTGCCCCAACGCTGCAAGTCAAAATATCTTTGACCTTCCATACCCAATTCAAGTTTCCTTTCCATTTGAATTGCTTTTATCGCAGTTGCCTGGTCAGCAAAAGAGGGGTACAAATTGATCTGATAATTGGCTGCATTAGTAGTACCGTCGGCTTCTTTAACAAAACCAGCGGGGTTAGCGGCACGTTGACGTATTAAGTTAACTTCCGCAAGGCCTAAATCACCTTGACCGAGCACAGCCTTACATTCAGCAATGAGAAGAATTACATCAGCATAGCGGATCAACCTGTAACCATTAGCAGTATAACCAGATGTCCAGTTACCAACTTCTGTCCATGTTCCTTCCTGTGATTTTTTGTACACTTGTTTCTTAGTATTGTAAGGGCCTGAATAAGTCTGATCACGTATCCAGTCTTTACCGGTGTGTGGTCCCCAATCCCAATACGGAATGCCCCTTCTACCTACTGCCCAGTCGAGCCGGGGATCAAGTGGACCTGCATCCTCAGTAAAGGGATCACCGGGATTTAGACCTTGATCATTTACAACAGGACTATTGTTATATGAATGATCTAAGAGTGGCAAACCGCTAGATGTTCTGAAGGAGTTTACAAATTCTTGCGTTGGATTAAAAAATCCGCAACAACCACCAGGAGATCCTCCACTTCCTTTATATGGGAAGTTCAAAACTTCACCCCAACCACCATTCCATGCACCAGAACCATCATTTACGGAGTACTGGACTGTATAAATGGATTCAACACCATTCCGGTTTTCAATATCGAAAATATCACCGTATTTCGCCATCAATCCGGCTTTCTGTCCCATTGGATTTGTGCCTGTGGCAGCTACATCCTGTAATACAGGCAATGCAGCGGTATACCCGGCTGAACCGTACATCTGCATCTGAGCTTTTGACCATAGTACTTTAGCTACCGTACCATTGAATCGACCCACCTGACCCATATTATTTGGCAAAGATCTTCCCTGATCCAGGTCAGCAATTATCATCGGTCGAACATCCATATCATTGGTTGCAGCAGCCAGATCAGTGGTTTCATCAATATAGAAAATGCCTTTTCCTGTGGCCAAATCGGCCCACATTTTATACGCTTCAAAGTGATACCAGCCTCTCAGTGTTTTAGCCTGTCGTGTAAAAGAATCAACCTGCTCGCTTGTAATACTTCCTGCATCTGCAGCTTGTTGAATTACATTCAGAGCGCTGTTGCACCTAGAGATAGCATCGTAAATACCCCTCCACCGCAAATTAAGATAGGGATTTGTTGCGGCCTCAGAATAGTTTTGAATAGGGTTTATATCAGGTTGGTCACCTGAGTCAGTACCCTTATTTGCTTCCATTCCACGAATACTTCCAAATACCCAGTTGGAAGACGCAGCTTCCCATCCAGCAATATTATCGGTTATTCCATCGAGCATGGAGTAAGCCCCTATGAGAAGACCATCAATGCCTTCCGCTGTAGCCAGAACTGATGCGTCTAACGCACCATTTGGCGTAATTTCGAGGAATTTTTCCTTACAGGCAGTAATACTTCCAAATACAATGGCAAATACTAAAGCTGTGATATAATAAATCCTTTTCATGATTCTTATCAATTAAAATAATTAAAATGACATATTTATACCAACCAGATACTGCTTTACAGCCGGTACGTTACCCCTGTCAACACCTAGGTTGTTATCACCACCCGATTCTCCGGACTGAGCCATTTCAGGATCCATACCTGAATATTCAGTTACTGTGAACAGATTCACACCCTGAACGTACAAACGTAAATTTGTGAATACATTACCAAGTGAAGTTTTAGGGAATGTATATCCGAGTTGCAATTGCTTCAACCTTAAGAAAGACCCATCTTCAATGTAATAACTTGTGGATTGGGTATTGGTTGAGAAATTTGACTTATTGGAAGCTTTTGGAACGTCAGTATCAGTCCTGTCAGGACGCCACGCCTCGTACAAAAGCGCCGTGCTTTTTTGTCCCTGGAAGGAGGGCCAGAAGTCCAACCACCAATGGTTGTAGTTGAAAATCTCGTTGCCCTGTGATCCGTAGAAGAATGCTGACAAATCGAAATTCTTCCATCCAAAATCAAGATTTAATCCATAGGTAAAATCCGGATGTGGATTACCTATAAAGGTTCGATCCTCAGGACTGATAATTTGCCTGCCAAAATCAGGAGAAGTTTCGTCGGTAACAGTACCCTCAGTATCAATATTCGAATATTTGAAGAATCCAGGTTCCGCACCATCTTGTAGTGGCAAATCAGCGTCAGCTATATATTTGTTATTAACCGCATCAAAGGTAAATTCATCTTCTTGGTATAATCTTTCAACTTCATAGCCAAAAAATTCACCTAATGAGTTACCAACCTGGCTCCGACTGAAAGCACCAATCCTTGATCCACCAGAATCAAAATAACTGTAACCTGGAGCAATCGCCACGATTTCGTTCTTATAGGTCGTCAAAGTCGCATTGGCTGTAAATCTGAAGTCGGTCCAGACTTTTCGATAGATTAACTGCATATCGATACCAGAATTCTTCATCTCTCCAATATTCAAGGCGGGAGCCTCTGCTGCTCCATATTGAGCGGGAGCTTCAGGTGAGAATAACAAATCCTGACTTGTTCTGGTATACCAGTCGAAAACAATTTCAAATGTGTTGTTAAACAAACCGGCATCAAAACCTATGTTGGAATATACGTTCGTTTCCCACTGTACATCAGTGTTTCCAATCCTGGTTGGCCTGAATCCTTGTAGAGATCCATTTCCAGTTCCTGTTATGTCATAATTAGATGAGGCAGCGGATCCACCATAGAGATAATACTGGTTTGATGGATTAACGGGAAGCTGATTACCCATTGTGCCATACCCACCGCGTAGTTTTAAGTCAGAGATAAAAGTTCCTCCTGACAAAAACGATTCTTCACTAAGCCTCCATGCTACAGAAACTGATGGGAATGAACCATATCGAGTTTCTGAATCGAAAACAGAAGAACCATCACGACGGAACGTACCACTTAAATAGTATTTCTCTTTGAAATTGTAGTCGGCCCTGATGAAAGTTGAAACCAAGCTTCTTGGAGTATAATAAGATGATCCTGCCCCAGTGATATTTGCTCCATTGCTTAATGTGCGATAGGATAGGGCATCAGAAAAATATCCGGCACGTGACCCACTCTGATCACGACCAATTCCTGTTTTCACTGCTTCGTATCCTCCAACTGCCAGTATCCTATGCTCACCAAATTGCTTATTATAGGTCAAGGTGTTTGTCCATGTCCAGTCTGTACCATATCCTGAGCCTTCTGTATATGCGGAAGTTGCTCTATTTTCAGCGTTTTCATAGGTAGATCCAGCCCAATCTGTCCAATACCATTGTGCCCAGGAACCACCAAAACTGGTTTTGAAATTGAGGCCTTCTAGTATCTTAACATCTGCAAAAACGTTTCCTAACAATCGTAGGGTTTGACCTACATCATCTTTATCCCTTGTCCGGGCTGAAACATAATTACCCTGGTTGCCCATTCCTGCAATCATTCCTGTGCCTGCCCAATCGCCCGGCATCCAGGTACGTGTTGTACCAACCCATTCGTCTTCAATAATCACAGGAGTGATGCTTTGAAGTCTGTACACATTCATAAGAGGTGTACCTTCGTCCTGGTTACTGACCTGATTATTGCTTGAATGAATGACGGTTAGGTTCTCACCAATGGTTACACGGTCTTTGATTTTGAACTCTGAATTGAAACGACCACTGAACCGCTTGTACCAGTTGTAAATAGTCACACCATCCTGATCAAAATAACCAATACCACCATAGAATTTGGAATTGTCATTACCACCAGATAGCGAAATATCATGGTTCATGATCAATGCGTTGTTGGTCACTTCATCCCACCAGTTTGTATGAGCTGCCCACGAAGGGTATGTAGGCTCACCTGGATTAGACGGGTTAAATGGACCAAAAATAGGGTGATTGACCGCCTGACCTTGAATACCTAGTAAATCCCAAGTTAATTCGGCATATTCCTCAGTTGATAAAACGTCTGTTGGTCCTTCACCTGGATCTTGACTACCCACATACATGTTATAGCCAACTGACATACCCTTTTTACCTTTTTTAGTGGTGACGACAATTACACCATTGGAAGCACGTGAACCATAGATTGAGGCTGCACCTGCATCTTTTAATATAGTCAGTGATTCAACATCTACAGGATTTAGACCGGAGATATCTCCAGTGGGCACCCCGTCAACTACATAAAGAGGATCGTTAGCGCCAGAAATGGAGGAGATACCTCTAATCCTGATTTTAGCAGTCTCACCTGGTCTTGCATCCTGTGTAACGTTTACACCTGCAACACGACCTTGTAGTTGGTTAACGATATTTCCCTGGGGCATTGCATTGAGTTCCTGGGGTTTTACTACTCCCACAGAACCTGTCAAGTCCTTTTTCTCCTGCGAAGCATAACCTGTCACGACAATTTCCTTGAGTGAGGTAACATCCTGCGCAAGTACCAGATCCATAACAGTCTGGTTGCCTACTGTAATCGCTTCGGTAGTATAACCGATCGATGAAAAGACCAGAACTGCCTCCGGTCCAGGCACTACAAGACTGTAGTTGCCATCAATATCGCTCACGGTTCCCGTTCCTGTTCCCTGAATGATAACGTTGACACCCGGCAGAGGCCCTTCCTCTGCAGATGTCACCTTACCGGTAACAGTACGTTCCTGAGCGTAAACCAGGCTTGCGACGAAGCCCACGAGAAGCAGAGCGAGTGAAAAACTCCTCCGCAAAGTAGAGATACGCATAATTAATTAATTTAGGTAAAACATAAAATATAAAAAAACGGGGGATATCCTCCCTGATCGTTCGCCTTAGTTCTGTTTGTTATTGCAGCATCTACCCTAAAATTGCTGTCTAATAATTTTCAAAATCTTAAAAAAACAATCTGCCGGCTATACTTTAACCGTGGCTAATTCCAAATACTTAAAAACTTTGTGAAAAAACTGCTAGAGTGAGTGAGTAATTTTTTCTGTTCATAGGCAACTATCATTGGGTGACTTTGAAATAACAATTTAAAGTTAGGCAAAATTATTTTTCATATGCAAATGTTAATTGTAATATTTACACTTAGTCATTTTGACTATATGAAATATATAAAGCTCTTGGACTTGATGGAATTTTAAGATTCACGTGAACAATTAAAATTTTGCCACTCGAACCTAAAAGTTTGTCAATCAAGAATCATTATTATCATCTGAATTCATGGTCTTATCGACCATGAATTATTGAATTTGTCAATCCCCAATCAATGTGTCAGATTTTTCAACAACAATAATGAGGTGCGCTTTTGCGCTGAATTATCATTTTTCGCATGCCCTTGATTTGCCAAAACAGCGTTCAGGTTCATCGCTCCGACAAGGACATCCATGTCCCCATCCGCATCGACATCGACTAGCTCCATGGTATTCCATTGGTTTTGCGCAGCCTCAGGAAATGAATAGGGTGTGTATTCGTACAAGCGCTCATTTTGAAGGTAAATGATCCCTCGTTCAGGATTTTTTTCCATATCGGCGAAATTTGAAACCACCATAATATCTGGATCCCTGTCAAGATCGAAGTACCCTTCCGGCGCCATAGACCGGGAAGAAATACTTTTCAGTAAAATTATTTTTTCGATCGTTCTGCAGTATCCTGATGCCATGATAGGGTTTGAGTATCTGAGAGTAATCAAAATTATCGCCATTGACATAAATAATATCCATATCCCCATCATGATTAAAATCGAATAGGTCGAAATACATGGAGCCGTAAACAGATGGAAATCTCGCCACTATTTTGGCATTTTGCCTGAAATTGCCTTTACCATCATTGTAATAAATCACCAGGCGTTCGTCGCCCTGAGCGTATAGAACCATTAAATCAACATAACCATCTTTGTTGAAATCATGCATTTTCGCGACAATTGATCCAGCAGTTTCTTCTATAATATATGGCTTATACCCTGCCTCGACTTCTTTATTATACAGCACCAAACGTCCGATATCGTTGCCGTATTCACAGGCGAGGTAATCTTCCAGACCATCGTAATTGAAATCGTTGGAAATACTATAAACCGGTCTGAATAACTTTTCTATGAGTACATCATACGAAGCTGATGACAAATTCTCCAAACGTGGGTATCTGGCAATTTTTCCTTTATCCTCATTGTTTGGATGCAGAATTCCTACCATGGTAATGTCGATATATTCATCCCGTATTTCCATACCTGTAGCAGGGCTTTCCAGGTGAAGTGTATCTTTCAGTTTACCATCGAGTCCAAATCTGAACATAGTATTATTGATGGCGTCTCCGGCGTAAATATGGCCACGCTTTTTATCGGCCTTAATAAAGGTAATAATGGTATTTCCCGGAAGTTCGGTAGAAAACGGTTTCGCCTCAAAAACAGAGCACTCAGTCTTTGGAATGCGATCAAACTTTTGTTTGGGCAATGAATCAGGGCTAAGGGCGTAAAAGTAATTTATGATTTTTCCCCATTCTTCCTGGCTTATTGCCGGAGCCTGTGGCATCAGGATTCGATTGATCGGTTTATACTTCATCGCCTCAAAATGCATCATTCCAAGTCGTGGCCCCATCTGTGGCATGATGTTCAAAACCCAGGTACGTTTATCCAGCAAATCCGGGGTAACTTCAGCATGGCAACTGGTGCAGTACTTGTCAGCCAGCGCTTTTCCGTCGGTTAGTTCAGTCTCCTTCTGTTTTTGTTTTTCACTCATACAACAAGTGATGTTTGAAACAAGGATAACAATGGCAGGTATTAAAAAAATGTTGGTTTTCATCGCGGCAGGTAATGTCGTATGAATATCTATATAAAACCTGAAGTTTGAAAACCTGGAATGCGAAAGCGGTGCATATATTCGAAGACAGGATTCCGATAAAAATCCATTCAATTGACATCCCGTGCCTCTATGATTAGATGAATTAATTGGCCATTTTTGAACCTGTTCACTTTTAATCACTTTCTTTGAATGAGAGTCGTTTTACTGACATTTTTGCTGCTTATCGGGCTATTTATAACCGGCTGCCATCAGGCCGGGAACAATAAGAAATTTTCTGTTATATCTCCCGAACATTCCGGCATACAATTTTCCAACGATATCCAGGCCACGGATACTTTCAACGTCATTGATTTTTATTATATCTATAATGGCGGCGGGGTCGGAATCGGGGATTTTAACAATGATGGACTTCAGGACATTTATTTTTCAGGCAACCAGGTTTCAAATAAGTTGTATTTGAACCAAGGAGATTTTCATTTCACAGATGTAAGTAAAGAAGCAATGGTTGAAGCTGCCGACATCTGGTCGCAAGGCATTGCAGTAGTGGATATCAATAACGACGGCTGGACCGATCTTTATGTTTGTGCCTCGATTTATCCTGATTCTATCAGACGTCTCAACAAGTTATTTATTAACCAAGGCCTGAACTCTGACGGTATCCCTGTATTCAGCGAGGAGGCTGCTCAATGGGGCATTGCGGATCATGGCCACTCTGCCAATGCTACCTTTTTCGACTTCGACCTGGACGGTGACCTGGATCTGTTTATCATTAATAATTTCATGGATACCCAATTTCCCAGCGAGTTCAGACCAAAAGTGGTCGATGGAAGTTCAGTGAATTCTGATAAGTTATACCGGAACAATGGCAATGGCACGTTCACGGACATCTCAGTCAGCGCCGGAATACTCGTAGAAGGCTATAGTCATGGTGTCGCGATACGTGATCTTAATATTGACGGCTGGCCGGATGTATATATCACCAATGATTTCCTGCCCAATGATGTGCTGTATATCAACAATCATGATGGCACATTCACCAACCGGGTATCGGATTATCTAAAACATCAGTGCTTTTCGGCCATGGGCAATGACATCGCCGACATCAACAATGATGGCTTTCTGGACATATTTTCATTGGATATGCTACCGGAAATGAATTATCGTAAAAAAACCATGCTTCTAAAAAGCACCCCGATGAACCAGATCAACTACGACAAATTCAATTATGACTATCAGTTTATCCGGAATATGCTACATCTGAATATGGGACCGGATGAAAATGGAAATATGCACTACGCCGAAATCGGGCTGCAGGCAGGTGTGTTTGAAACAGACTGGAGCTGGTCGCCACTATTGGCTGATTTTGACAATGACGGAAACAAGGATTTGTTTATTGCCAATGGATTTCCGGGCGATGTCACTGATATGGATTTTGCCCACTATATGAACAAATACCAAAGATTAGTGAATAGACGATCTGACCTGTTCGATTCGATCCCGCCGGTTTGTATTGCCAATTACATTTTCAAAAACAATGGAGACCTCACATTTACAAAAATGACTGACGAGTGGGGACTTGATGCCAAGACTTTTTCCAATGGAGCTGCCTATGCTGATTTCGATAATGACGGCGATCTGGACCTTGTGACGAACAACATTAACCAGAAAGCGACGCTCTATAAAAACAACACAATGGAAGGTCTTAAAAAAGTGGACAAGTTGAATTTCCTCAGAGTCGAACTTGAAGGCGGCGATAATAACCTCAATGCACTTGGTGCAAAAGTTTTACTTTTTGCTGGTGGCGTTATGCAATTCATCGAAAATAGTCCTTCCCATGGTTTTATGTCAAGTATGGATGGTGTCATTCATTTTGGAATCGGTGCAAATACATTAGTTGACTCGGTGGTGGTACTTTGGCCCGCCGGTGGAAAATCCGTAATACGGGCTATCGCCGCCAACCAGCACATCACCCTGAAATATGACCATGACACCACGTTGATTCCGATAGCGCCGTACATTTTAACACGTCAGGAAAATGCATTTCAAAGATTACAGGGCGATAAAAAAATTGAATTTCTTCATCAGGAAAAAGAATTGTACGATTTCAACCTGCAATACACCATACCGCATAAGCTCTCGCAATACACACCCGGCATTGCCGTAAGCGATATCAACGATGATGGGCTGGAGGACATTTATATTGGAGGGAATAAATTAAGCCCCGGTGTTTTCATGATTCAAACAACCGAAGGAAAATTCCTTCGCGAAAACCTAATAATATCCAGAGATTCCCTGAACGCCAACGACATGGGCCTGCTCTTTTTCGATGCTGATAACGACGGCGATAATGACTTATATATAGTAAGCGGCGGAATAGAATGGGCTGTTGGCGCCACGTCCTACAAAGACCGGCTCTACCTCAATGACGGTAAGGGTTACTTCAGTTATCAGGAAGATGCGCTCCCGGATTTGAGGAAATCAGGCTCATGTGTCAAGACATGCGACTTTGATAAAGATGGTGACCTGGACCTTTTTGTAGGAACACGGTCAAAGCCCTGGGAGTATCCGATGAGTGAGTCGAGCACAATACTCAGCAATGAAGGTGGTAAGTTTCGAGATAACACCAGCACGCTTTGCCCTAGCCTTAGCGACAACCTAATGGTCACCGATGCCATCTGGACTGACTTCGACAATGATTCCTGGACTGACCTGATTATCGTTGGCGAATGGATGAAAATCACTTTTTTGAAAAATAACCA
>JBGSYX010000148.1:0-7546 GCA_041750735.1 Cyclobacteriaceae bacterium | reverse complement strand
TTAAATCGTATGGATGCGCCAAGAGCCATGGCTGCTGGTTGTAAAGATTATCCAAAATCCATGGTTGGTTTACAGCGCTCATGACTATTGTTCCGTTCGGATTGGCCGTTTCATAAACCATTTTACCCCTCATCGATTTCTGGGTATTGAGTGGTGTCAGTTGCTGCACCGCATTCATACTGCCCGGATACATCAACTGTTCTGCCAGAATATCTGCGTTGGCGCTTGCTAAAATAAGATGAATCATGGCTTCCGGCGCTTTAGAAATATCTAGCGACATCGGATATTCCGCACCTACTTTTTGTTCCGAAAGGTGAATAATAGCTCCATTGGACTCGGCGATCAGTATCGTAGAAGTTTCGGTTGGGAAATTACTTTTGATGAGCCCTGATAAAGTATTTTTCGAAGTAGAATGGAACTGTAATGTCATGCCCTGTGCCTGAACGCCGGGTAATGGAAATTCCACGATACCCACACTGGGCAGATCAAGCTGAAGTGCATATTCTGTGTCCGAGCTTGGCGTCACGGTAAAAGACCCCAATCCATGGGAATTTGAAGCTACGGGAAGTAATTTCACATCACGCGCAATAAGACTGCCGTTTGCCTTGACTGGCTGCCCGGCGGCGTCATAGACATAAAATCGAACTTTCGTCTGGATTTTATCCACGAGTTTTCCACTCTCCGGATTGAACTCAACAAAAATTTTATCTGAAATTGTTCTTAGCTGTCCATTGAGAACTGCCTCCTTGTTCTTTTGGCTCGCGGTGATTCGGTAGTTGAGTAAGCCCGATTCTAATGATTTAGGCACGCTGAATTTCACGGTAGTATTCAGTTCCTTTTTTACCTTACCTGTTAACTCAGATAGTTTTTTTGAACCGTCAAAAAAATCGATCCTATAGGTGATATTGGAGATTGGCTCATTGTAATAATCTTTGAAAGTAATGGTCATTGGAATTTCTTCACCTGGCTTAAATATCTGATCTGGAACTGAGGCTTCCAGTACAAACGGCGGAATGGATTTTTGATGAATAATTATCTTTTTGAAATACAATCCCGGTCCACCGGAAAGAGAAGTTTCTCCTTTCAAATAATACATATCATCAGGAAAGTCAGCAGGAAGCGCTATTGATCCTGAAGCAATACCATTTACCATCTGGAAATTTTTACCCAGTACTTCCTCCATACTACTATTATACACCCTTACATAAACGCTGGTAGACAGACTGGAAAGTGAAGGTGATAGGATATTATAAACCATTGCAGTGAGCCACACATGTTCTCCCGGTGAGTATAAATCGCGATCGGAGATAATGAATACCCGCTCCTTGTCGGACTGGGCTTTGAGCGCATCCAGCCGCTTGTTCAATACCTGACTAATGGTTTGTCCTGTGGCTGTTTGCAAGCCTGTGGCAAGCATCAGAACCGTGAGAAATAGCGAAAAAGTTTTCATTTCAGCGTGTCAATGATTGAAGTATATAGTTAAAAAAAGGCAACAAGAATCCGGAACTTCCAACAATTAAAAGACAGGTGTCCTAAAAATCAATTCGTTTAAGACACCTGGCATGTACTATTTAACCCTACCGGCAGCCCATTCGATACCGCCACGGAAATGTTCTCTGAGTACAACATCTTCGAAAGATTCCGGGGTATGTCCGCGATTGGTGTAAAACGCCCTGCCGCCTTCCATTTCATGATACCACGCCATCGGGTGGTCGCCTTCCATCAGCACTCGCTTAGGATCAGGCTTCTCGCCCAGGTTCTTCACGGAGCTTTCATCCAAAGTCATCAACACATGCACATGAGGTCGTGGATTTGCCTTGTGAGCATACCATTCATCGGTGACTGTCCATGTTTTTACACCCATGGATTTAAAAATATCCATGGACGGATGGTTAGTATCTTCTATAACCAGTGTTGCGAGTTGTGTTGGCGGGTGGCCTTTAAACCAGGCGCCTCCAACAAGCTGGCCATACCATGGCCATTCATATTCAGTATCAGCGGCTGCATGAATACCTACGTATCCCTTCCCGGATTTATAGTACTTCATAAATGCTTCCTGCTGTTGGTCATCGAGCACATCCATGGTGGTGTTGAGCCAGACTACCACATCAAATTTGTTCAAAAAGTCATCATTGAAAAGCGTGGCATCTTCGGTGGCAGTTACATTCCAATTATATTTCAGACCAAGCTCCCACATACATTTCACACCACTGGAGATGGATTCATGACGGTATCCTTTGGTTTTTGTAAATACCAGAACGTCGATTGGTTTCACTTCCTGGGCAAGGAGGCAGGAAGCGCTGAAGATGGCTGTCATGGCCAGCAATGCTAGTTTTTTCATAGTATCATTTTTGGATTATATCGGTTATTAATAAAACACTAAAGTACAAAATAGGACATCAATAGTTGTCTATTTCTTCACAAAATACCCGGCATAGCCTCCCCCGGGAGCCATATCGATTTTCAACCTTTCGGTAGCTGTTATCTTCAGAACCCCCATATCAAGATGTGTAGCATTCACATTGGCATCGGCAGCGTCTTTAAAGTAGTGCAATTCCCATTTGCCTTCGCCCAGGAAACTCAAATCAATTTCCAAGGATCGCGCTTCACTGTTGGTCATGGAGCCGAGATACCACTTTCCGCTATTTTTTCGCGCTATCGTGATAAACTCTCCCACACTTCCGTTGAGCACCTTAGTATCATCCCATACGGTTGGCACTTCTTTCAGAAATTCGATCCCCGCCTGGTTTTTGTAATTATCGGGATGGTCGCAAGCCACAGTAAGAGGGCTGTAGTAAATCACAAACATGGCTAACTGATTGCATCGGGTACCCATGGCTTCGGCTGGAGAAGCAGTGTGGAACTGGCCGATTGCGCGGTTTAAAAATGCCCCCGGAGTAAAATCCATCTGACCGGCTAACATCCTTGTGAACGGCAGTGTTGTTGTATGTTCAGGAGTAATGCGTGAGGACCATTTGGAATATTCATTTCCCAATACACCTTCCCTGGTGAGCAGGTTCGGATAGGTTCTGGTCCAGCCCGTTGGTTTATACGCCCCATGGAAATCGACGGTTAAATGGTGTTCCGCAGCTTTTTTTACAACCTTATGATACCAGTTTACCATTTCCTGGTCATCGCGTGCCATAAAGTCAATTTTCACGCCCTTTATCCCCCATTTTTCATATAGTGGAAATGCCTCATCCATCTGCTTGTCGACATGGTCCCAAAGCAGCCATAGTAAAAGGTCCACCTTTTTCGCCTTCGCGTAATCAATGATTTGTGGCATATCGACTTCCGGAACCACTTTGGTAATGTCAACGTCAGGGTTTGCGGCTCCTCCCACCTCAGCACCAAACGGAGGACCGTACCAGTTCCAGTCAATCAGCATATATTCCCAGCCCATTTCTGCTGCCAGGTCGATGTATTTGAGGATGGTTTCTGTATCCATTTTTACTTCGCCGCTCCACCAATGATCCCACGCGCTTATGCCGGGTTTGATCCACGAAGGATCCTGGATGGCACATGGTTCATTCAGGTTTTCCAGAATCGATGATTCAATCAGGCTACCTGGATTTTCACCAATCATGATAACCCTCCAAGGTGACTTGCTTCCTGGTGTTACATTCACCAAAGTGGTGCTTTTTGGCAGTGGCGAAAGTCTTGTGACTAATCCGATCGCTTCTCCTGCCCTGGATGGTCTTTCGACACCAAGATACATTCCTGCCCAGTCGGTGAGATCAGCTTCAGTAATAGCTGCGTACAAATCTGGCTGTATCTGAATCAACAATGGCAATCCAATAATATCCGTTTGGCTGATATTGCTCAATGGCATTTTGTTGAACTCAGACTCCTGATGGGTGGTGTATGACCCATAGTTTGCGGCCCAGGCTGTATGATCGGCCGTGAAAGAAAAGTTTGTCTTTTCTTCTACTAATGGGATGGTGGCACCAAAATTTTTGAATGACTCCGAGATGACGTATCGAAATGCCACACCGTCATTGTAGGCACGTAATATCAGCTGAAGTTCCCTGCCTGGAAATGCCTTTTCTTTCAGCATCAGGGACAATTCATTGGCATTATTCGCTATAGAAGCATATTGGCCTACAACGGGTTTCCAGTTCTCATTAATAGTCACTCGATTTTCAGCGGTCACTTCCATATTCACCCCCAGTAAAGGAGACTGGCTGAACTGAAGACTGAAATTTGAACTCTCGATGATGGGTTTCCCCTTGAAAAACGCAGAAAAACTGATCTTCTCCCCTACTTTCACTTCATAGTCAACGAGGCCGTTGGGAGAAGAAACAGAATAAGTTTTAGCGATTACTGGCGTTGATAAAAGCAGCATCGCAAGCGAAAAAATGAGTGTTTTTTTCATGGTAATTTGTGATAGGTTTCAGGTAAAAATAAATATAAAAGTAGCTAATGCCTTTATCAGTCTTTGGATGTCCAATGACTATTTTATGAGCGACCGGACATGTTCAATAAGTTCCGGCGTGTAAGTGGTTTCATCAATTGACTTCGGCAATTCAGATAGATACCAACTGACCCGGTATTCCAATGAATCATCAGGAGCTAAATGTGCATAACCTCCATGGTTTTCCAGTTCAATATACTCCATTTGCTTGCTTACATACACTTCTACATTGCCCTGACCGGGTGGCAGATTATGAGCTGGAATTATACTAAATGTTTTGACAAAGAAAAGCCGATCACTATTGATATACGCGAGCCAACCTTCTTTTGCATTATTGAAGAGTTTATGGTTAGACGCCAGCTTTTCAGGATAATATTCAAACCAGTCTATTCCGCTTTTATGTTCAAATTCCAGGGAGTTTTTGACGCCTTCCGGGGAATCTCCCGGCGCAAAAAATACCTTCGAGCCTACCGCAGGCACGCAAACGATTTCCCACGGACCAACCGACACTGTGTCGGGGGTTTTATTGATGATCTGATAAAGGACTTCCAGGCATTTCTTTACCGGATTATAAGAAAATGTCTTCACGACCTGAAGGCCAAGTTTTGGGTCTGGTTCACTCGTCAAAACCAGCTTATCTCCTGACAATTCAACAGAATATGGGCCAAAGTGAAAAGCATGTGGTGGCGGCCAGTTCCAGTTACTTTGTGGCGAAGGCCAGAATGTAGCGCCATAGTTTAGCAGTTCTTTGCGCTCCTGAAGCAGCAGTTCCTTCTCGCCCACCTTTGCAGAAACAATCCTGGCACCTGTGGCCGGATTGATAAGAATGGTTCTATTTTCATAGCTGATGGAATAAAGACCATTTTCCAACTTAACTATTACGGGTTGGGCTTTTGCTGTGCATGAAAACATCATGATTAATACACCAATGCTAAATAAATTATTCATTATCATGCTTTAGAAGTCTCATTAATACCCAGCCAATAACTTAGCGCTGCCGTCAATGACAAAAGAATAAAAAGTGCCAGATCAAGCCGAATTCCGAAATAGTTACTCGGAATGAAACCGCCTAACGAAAGCAGGAAAATCACTAAAGCCACAAATGAAATGGGTATAATTAGGATCGGCACCTTCTTTTTGCTCAAAATACCCAGAATGATCATCGGACCCATGAGAGCAGTCCCTGCAAAACTCACCCGTGCCAACATGGCTATCTGATCTTTTATAAGCTCAGAAAATGCCAGGGCGATAAGCGCAAAAACGAATATGCTGATTTTAGTAATGCGAAATGCTTTCTTTTCATCAATCTGAAGTAATCCGCGTATTTCAGAACCGAGTGCAAATATCTGCGCATTGGTTGTGGAAAGACCCGCCGCGATCAAGCCAATCAAGGCAAGCGCCCCTACAAAAGCAGGCTGCCTTAATAAAAACACCTCTTTGAAAAAGGCATTGGCTTGCTCAGCAATGGATAATCCAGCCAGAGATTCTTTGAGAAATGAGGCTCCATACATGCCAATAAAGATGGTCGGAGTGATCACCAGGATAGCAAATGCGCCAACAGCCACCGCCATCAGATGCATGGATTTCATGCTTTTCATTACCACCAAACGAGTCGTCATTTGTGGTTGCGTAACGGGAATCATGATGATGGCAATCGTCGAGGCCAGGAAAAATTGCGCGGTGAACAAGCCCTCCGGGCCGGGCGTAGAAAGCAACGCTACATTGTCTTCTTCAATCTGATCGAACATGGCTTCTATTCCTCCAAAACTACTGAGGCAGGAAGCACCTATAATCCATAGCACCGTAAGAAGCAGCAATCCCTGGATGGCGTCGCTGTATACGATGGCTTTCAGTCCGCCAATTTCGCTATAGACCAGCATTATCACCACGATGGCCGCTGACCATCCCAGCGATGGCATCAATCCAGGGAATGCTGCTCCCATGAATATGGTAATTCCCTGAATTTGAATAGCGACATACGGTATGAGGAAAATGAATGCTGTGAGAAAGATGATGTATCCGGCCCATTTATTTCCATAACAATTGGAAATCAACCCCGCTACGCCGCGAAAGCCCATTTGCTTCACTTTCATGCGAATGTGGTATCCAAACCACAGTATGAAAAACACCATGGCACCGTCGGATAGTGCGAGAAATATCCAGGCGCCGATTCCGTGACGTCTGAAAAAATCGGGCATCCCCAGGAAAGTGAATGTGCTGAACAGCGCCGCGGCATAGGTGAGCACACCGAGGATAATTCCGATATTCGATCCTGCGAGCATGAAATCTTCTACAGAGCGGCCTTTTTTGTATGATTTCAAAGAAGCAAAAACCAGCAGGCCGGCGTAAATTAGTCCGAGTACGATGATCCAGAATGTCATGGTTTCACCTCCTCATCTGTGCGATGCACCTTGGTTCCAAAATACGTAAGTACCACTAATGCAATAGTGATAAGGTAGGTAGTCCACAGCGAGTATGGCATTCCCAGGAATTCAGGTCTGAATTTTCCTTGCGGAATGACTACCGGCGTAAAAGCCAATAAGGTCAGCGCGATTGCCAGGGAGCGCAGAATTCGCCATGTTTTTGCTTTTTTGTCTTTCATAATTCGGGTATTAAAAAACTGAAAGTTATGGATTAAGAGTTATAGATTATGACATTTTACTTATGACTTGTGCCTTATGACTTTTTTGCTCTACATCATTACAGACGCTGCACAGTCAATCCTCCATCAACCAGAATGACCTGCCCGGTGGAATAAGGGAAGTCGCCGCGACACAATGCAGCAGCCGCTTTTCCCACATCTTCCGGCATTCCCCAACGGTTTTGCACAGTCAACCCTGCACCAATCAGTTTATCATACTTCGCTTTCACACCTGCTGTCATGTCCGTGGCGATAACCCCAGGGCGAATTTCATAAACTGGAATCTGAAATTCTCCCAGCCTTGCCGCGTATAACTGTGTAACCATGGCAAGCCCGGCCTTGGCGATACAATACTCTCCCCTGTTCACCGATGCCACAGTTGCCGATACGGAAGAAACGGTGATAATGCATCCTGAATAGTCATTATTCGCCTGTTTCTGCTCCACCATCCAGTTGGCGACGGACTGTGTGAGGAAATAAGTCCCCTTCAG
>JBGSYX010000147.1:0-15390 GCA_041750735.1 Cyclobacteriaceae bacterium | reverse complement strand
AGAAGACTGGCGCTACGGCGACCGGGTGCGGCTGGAAGGCCTGCTGCAGACGCCGCCCGAGCAGGAGGCTTTTTCCTACCGCGATTACCTGGCTCGCCAGGGCGTGCTGAGCTGGATGCCATCGGCGCGCGCCGAACTGCTCGACCGCGGCTACGGCAATCGCTTCCTGACGGCGCTGTATGCCTTTCGTGCCCACGCCCTGGAGCGCCTATACCGCATCTTCCCCGACCCCGAAGCCTCCTTCCTGGCGGGTGTGCTGCTGGGCGAGGAGTCCGGCATCCCAGAGCAGGTGGAGCGCGCCTTTCAAGATACCGGCACGTCGCACGTCATCGCCATTTCAGGGTAGATGTTGAACCAAAACCGCTATTTTGCCCACCATTTCCTTCGCTCTCGTCATCGTCAAAGGTAAACTCCCCGCTTATCTCCCCTTCTATCGTGAAGGTCCGATCCGCAGAATTTACCCAAATTACATCAACCAGGGTGGACATAATTTTCCTTTTTAAATCAAAAGGGATTTCGTTTGGGAGTCTCTTTTCCTGTCGGGCTTTTTCCACCTGTTCCCTGATTCTTCCAAGAACTTTTATTACCACCTGTTTTTTCTCCTCGATTGAATGAGATTCGAGAAGCATTGCCTCAACTTTGGATCTTGAAAGTTTCAAAACTTTGACCTTCCCCCTCAAATCCTTCATCTTCACCTCAAACTCGTCCAGGGTGTAAATGTCTCTCTGATACGCCGCCTCGAACTTCGATTTTTCGGTCGTGAGGTTTTCGAGTTGCCTGTCGATGTAGTCGATCTGCGCCTGATAGCCGGCTTCGTGCTCCTCGTTCATCCTCTCGTCAAAACGGCGAATGACAACGCTTGGATCGTATATGATCGTTTCGATTTCTTCCCACACCCTGCGTTCCAAATCCTCTGCATATGCATAAGGCGTCCGGCAGGAAGTATCGAGCATGCGCGCCTTCTCGGAGTTACGGGATGAGCAACCGTAATACCTGCGGGGGTTCTTCTTGGTGTTCCCGGTTATTGCCACAAAGTAGTAATCCTTGCATATTGCACATCTCAGAAACCCTTGGAGAAGCCAGGCACCTTTTTTACCGTTACGTGTCGATTTTTTTGCGTTTCGTGCCATCACCTCTTGGGCTATGTCCCACTCAGCCGGGGTAACTATTGCGGGAACCTCGATCTCGATCCATTCTTCTTGAGGCCTAAGACGGCTTGTGTGTTTCGGCCTTCCTGCTTCGTTATACTCCCCCGTTTTTTCCAGATAGACGCGGTTGGCGTAGAAAACCCCTTTGTAGACTGTGGATTTAACAAGCTGGTATAAAGTGCCTGCTGTCCAGAAACCGGTTTTAAAACGGGTAGGGATGGAAGCGTCGTTCAACCACTTGGCAATCTGGTGCAATGTCTGGCCTTCATAGATGACCTTTTCGTAGACCGCCCGCATGATTTTTGATTCTTCGGGATGAAGGGCATAATAGCTGTCTTTGGGGTCGGTCTTGATGTAGCCGAAGCGAGGTCTCTTTGCCGTGACCTTGCCGTCCATCGCCTTGTAGATGGTTCCCATGCGCATCCGCTCGATGTCTTTTTTCATCCCTTCCTGGGCGATATATCCCCTGACGTACCTCTCCAACTGTGAGCCGGGGTTGATGTAAAAGTGGATTTCGATGCGGTGGCGGGACAGCTCTTCAATCAAAAACCCCTGCTGCCAGTCGGCATTCCGGGACAGACGGTCGATGTCCTCAATGATCAGATGGTTTGCCCTGGGACTGGTCTTTGTCTCATGGCGAAGTTTTAAAAGCGCAGGCCGATGTTCAAACTCAAAACCGGTAAACCCATCATCGAAGAAAATCATGTCAAAGCGAACACGCAGGTTTTCCCGCTTGGCCGCCTTGTGGATGCTTTCCAACTGCCGGGGAAAACTTGATCCTTCCTCGACCTGGCGCTCAGATGAGGCACGAAGATAGGCGTAGGCATCCATACCGTCAGGTTCACCCAGGAAACCATCGGTTGCAAGTTTGGAAAACTCCGCTTTCAGATCGTTCATTTCTCACGTCCAGTTCTCTAATTGAGCCGACTTAAAATCCTGAAAAAAGTGCGGCAAAGAGGTAAAAGGTGGCGGCAAAATTCACTCAGTAGTAGAATCGTCAAGGTTGGTGAAGCTTATTGCCTTTTGATATTAAAGCTTGCCGCAATTGTAAATCCACTTCGTAAATCTGTCAAATGTTGTAAATTGATGTCAAATAATGTAAATGCCACATCAAGCGAGAAACAGGAATGGTTTACCCCCGCCGAGGCAGCCAAATATCTTCGTGTTTCCCGCCAGACAATTTACAACTACATGGACAACGGACTATTGCCATACTACGAACTCAAGTCAGGCGGTGGGAGGCGTATTCGCCGAACCGATTTGGATGCGCTACTGGAACGGCCATCAAAAGGATAAGGTGTTTGCTTCCCCTGAGAAATTCGCATCTCCCAGGCTTTTTTCCTCAAGCTGCATAATGTAATCAAGGACAAGATCAATGGCTTGTTTCAGACGCCAGTTTCCGTTATCCGTGTGGATTTCGGTATTGTCCGTTTTCAAGCCAATCGCTGTGTCCGAAATGGTGATCGTTTTTGCGTCCATCACTTTACTCCTAATAATTCAGCCAACTCATTAACCGCCTGGGAAAACTCGATTCCCTTCAACTTCATCCAAAAATCAATGATGCTTCCTGATCCGCAGCCGGAAAAGCACTGCCAGTAGTTGCCTTCCTTGTTCACGCCGAAGCTTGGGTTATGATCGTCGTGGAAAGGACACTTCCCCACCGCCCCGCTTGCCACTGGTCGTAAGTCCACGAAAGCTTCGATAAATTCCATTAGCGGTACGGCCTTCTTTACTTTCTCGATATCGCTTGAATCGTATATAACCCCGGACGGCCTGGGAACACGTTTTTCTCTTGTTTCCAATCCGTATGTGGCATAAGCCCCGAAAATATCCTCAGGAACGCTCTTGTGGTCTGAGAGGAGCTGTATTTGTTCCCTTACCGTCGGAGCAATCCAGGCTCCATCACGACGGATAAACGGATATCTCTGTCCGCTTTTTTTATGTATCCCAAAGGGTAGTTTGACAAGTGAACCCGGACCTGTATAAAGCCTGTCCTGTTTTGGATAAAGCTCGATATCTTCGACTGCGTGTCGGCGCAATACCCCTTTACCAAACGCTCTCACTTGTTCCCCTTCATGGGGTTTTTCGAAGAAGAACCACAAATGCCCTCCCCGCCGGCTGGTTTCCAGATATGAGGGTATCCCTTCGGTCTCGAGCTCGTATGACAAGTTGGCAAGATCAACCAAGCCGTTATCTGCGTCTGCGTCAAGTGCCATCAGGTTGGTTGTGCTGTCGGGTGCAAGCATATACGCTCCAAGCGTGATGTGTCCTTGAATATGTAGCACTAGATGTCTTTCGGTTAAGGGTTCCTTGATAGCCACATAGCGCCCGTCCTCAAGTTGAGAGGCGAACATATCACTCCTTTGTATGAATGTTTTTCCCAGGAGACCTGCTGCTCCATTGACGGTTTCCTGTTCGGGTTTAAAAAATTCCAGGCTCATATTTTGTTACCTCCACGGCCAGAGCCAAGAAAGAGAGAGGCTCGCCGTGGAGGTTATGACTTAACCCTGGTTGACGGTTATTTTGCTGAACCGTCTCTCGTCCCAATAAAGGTCACGCTCGATACCTATACCAAGCGGTCCTTTGTAAGATTCGAGCTCGGCAAGAGAGAAGGAACCCCACTCGTCGTTCCAATCTCCAAATATCGATACGTAACCGAAAAAGGTTTTTGTTTGCGGGTCGTACTCAGTTGCGTACCACGTACCTACTCCAGCAGGGTTAAAGAATTTGGTGACGATAATCGGATCCGCTGCATACTCCTGCGAGCCGATCTTGGCAAAGCGTTTTTCCAACGCTTCGGTCATAAGCCTCATGGCTTCTCACCCCCTTCCCTGGCTCCTGGCCTGCTTACAACTCCGTCCAGCGGAGATGAAGCCATAGGTTTTTAAAGTTCTATAATCCGGCCTATACGGACTGTGGCTTGGCGGCTTTTTTCTGTATCGTCAGCTTCCGCTTGCTGATGATCTTCTCGGCTTCGGCAAGCGGTACTCCCCGCTTTCGCATCAAATCGTCTTTTAGGTTCTCGACATCTCCGTGGGTTGCCGATAAACGCACTTCCCGGGTTCTTCCGATATGGATGATCTTGTCCATCCTGGCCTCGTCGATAAACCGCCTGACGTAGCACTCCCTTTGAGCGAGTTTTTGAAGCTGATACGCCCCGACCGCCAACTGCTCGTCCCGATTTTCCATGATGTCGTGCTGGCCTTCATGTTTGGCGGCTACCTTGACGATCTGAGGATCAAATGGAAAAAGGTTTTTTACGCCGGTAAAGCAATCCTCTATATCCAATAGGGAAAAAACCGCCATGTTGCCGAAAGAGAAAAAAACATCTTCCAAACCCTTTTTGCCGTTTTCCTCCCCCGCCAACTGCTTGAATGACTGGATCACCAAGAAAAGCTGCAACTTACGACTTCTATATTCAGATGGCAGATGCGATAAAGTCCGGGCAACTCCTGGCGTTTCGGTGAACGTATAGACCTCATCCATTACCCAATTAATCGGGTAATAACCGGGAGCGGACGGAACCCTTTTATTGATCTCATCCAGGACCAGATGGAAAAGCTGCAAGAAAGCGTAGTCTTTTTGCCTATGGTTGTTGTTCAAGCCGGACCCATCGCAAAGAACTACAAGACCATTATTGACGGCCTCAACGGGAGCCCATCCGGGATTTGGATATCCCACCCGGGTTCGAATCCGCTTTGACTTAATGACATCAAGGGTATCCGCAAGAGCATTTGCTATAACCTTGTCGAGCCCTTCCTTGCCTGTAAAATGAATAGCAAAATATTCGTTGGCTGTGCTTACTTTGCCTCCGAACTGCTTTCGCACAAGCTCACGAAATTCCCTGTTCAAAAGTTTCGTTGCCTCGGTAATCTGCCAGCTATTGCCGCTTTCATCCAATATGGCGTTGACTAAAGCCAAAAGATTCGGCAGTAAGCTCTTGATAGGCCGGCCGCCTACAGTTGGGTTTAGTTCGACAAGGTTGGGATTGAGCGCTTCAAAAGTTCGCTGCACCCGGTCTGCCTGATCCTCCACCCGTTCAAGCCAGGGTTTTTCAGGATCGTATTTTTCCGAGAATTCGGGCATGGGCATAACATACGCTTCCCCGTTTATATCTCTCCCGCCCATGGCGTCGAAAACTAGTCTTTGTTGAATCTCGTCTCCTTTTGGGTCAGAGAGAACCAGCATGAGAATCGTGTTGATCAGACCACCAGACCAGTCAAAAATAAAAAACGGCTGCTCCGGGTGTCGTTTGATCTGTTCCAAAAGCTCATTGGCAAGGGCAAAGGTCTTGCCGACACCCTGCCGGCCTACAAAGGCTGTAGACATGACAAGGCCTTCCTCATGCAAAAGCCTTACCGGTCGAATGACAAACTCCGGCAGCCTCCAACTGGATCTGAAAAACAGGCTTCTGAAAAGCTCCCAAAGAAATCTAATCATCATCGCCCAACCTCCATTCCTTGCCGTCTTGCCAAAAATAAATCCCTGTGCTGAGTGCTTTCCCAACCGGAACGGTTTTAAAGGTTTGATAATCGGTAAAGAAAAAGGGATACCGGGGATCGCCGGCTATATCCGAAATGACCGGCTCATCCAAAATCGACTTCATCCTTGCGACAAAATCCCTGACCTTTTCCCGGTCGATGTCGATGACAAATAAGACGGTGATGTTTCGCTTGACCTTTGCCTCGATATCGGGAAGATGTCTTGCGTAGCGGGTAAGCTTGCTTTTCATCACGCCGCCGTGTGCAAAGTTTGACCTGGTGCAATACTCGAATATCAGCATTGAGTTGCGCTCCTGCGAATAGCGGATACCTCCTTCTGGTACAATCCCGAAACCCCGAAATGACCGCTCAGGGAATATCTCGCCCTCCCCCATCCGGCAGCGCCAAAGACGGATATGGATTTCAGCACATGCAATCTCATGATCTATGGAAACCGGCATCACTTTTTTCTTTCTTGGCATCGAATAAACCTTCTCCCCTTTATGCCAATCAACCAAAAGCTTCTCTTCCCGCTCAAACTTTGGAAGCAACGTTTCGAGAGTTTTCATGCGCCTTCGCGCTCCTCCAAAATACAATTCAAGCGATCTTCGCGTTACCCACCTAAACACTCTTACCGCCTTCAAAACATCATCTTCAGAGATAATAGAGTGACGTCCCATTTTTCTGCTATCCTCTATCTATGTCTGGCGGAACAACTGACCTTTTGTCCCCACCAGAGTTCCACTCTATCAAATGAAATACCCGAACACAATCCGAAGAATAGCCACGGAAATAAGGGTTGCGATAACCCATCCCAGGACTATCATTGTCCTTGCGAGAAACCGGCAAAGGATGTATGTCTCGTCGAGATGATCCCGGGAAACTCCCATTACCAAAAGGTTCTGCGTCCATTCGGCAGCAAGCCGGTCCGTAAATTGCCTGGGACCGTTTATGGTTGCGGTTAGTGACATCGACACCAGGGCACGCAACATTCGAAGAGCTGCGAACACAAGTGGCAAGAGCAACCGAATCAGCATAGCAAGTAGATTGAGCGTTACCCGGAACAGCAACACTACGAAAAAACGAATGGCTCGCATTAGGAGATTCATTGGCAATCCTTCAAATCCGAGTTTCAGAAAATCCTTGCCACCAAGAACCGAAATGCTTCAACTATGATCCAGGCCTGGAAGAGCCAACCCACAAGATACAAGAAAGAAGCTATCGAAAAACACACCCAAAAGACGTGGGTATCGTATTCCGACTGCACCTTTTCAATGGTTTCATCCGTATAATGGTCGGCAATTTCTTGGACGACTGACTGAGAATCTTTCCAGTAATCGATCAACGACTGGATCATCCGGCGAAAGGCAAACCAGACAAAGTGAGGCACAAGGGGTAAGATCAGTCTCAGCCCTGTGAAGAACCATCGAACCTTGGAAAGTACTTTCTGCATCTCAAGCATCCGAGTTCCAACGCATCAACTCTACCCACGTACCGATGCCGTCATCCAATACGACTACATAACTTGGATCCACAAGCTGTAAAACTCCGGTTAAAGCGTAGAGAGAAATCATAGCAATCCCCAAAATTCCCACCAATACTCCCTTGGAGGCTATTTCGGTAACATTTTTCCAGTCGATTTCTCGGCTTGGCTTGGGTACAGCTATGGGGGTGTCGATGTTTTTAGGTTTAGTGATTTCAGGGGCGACCTGGATTTCATGCCCGATGATTACTTGGGCAACTTTATATCCGGCTTTCTCGATGGCAGCATGCCGGCTTAAAGCGGCCTTTGGTATAATCACCTCATCAACTTTGCGTTTTGAGATATATACCCAGTCCCCTTTTGAATTAATAACTGGCCTCTCGATCACGCCCTGGAACTCGGTCAAAATCCTGAAACGCCAGTGGTGTTTTCTTCCAAATAACATGACTTCTTCGGCCTTATCAGTAACCTGAATAAAAGTGAGTGTTTGGGTATCCATGGTCAGCTCCTTTTTATCTGTTTGTGAGTATGATGAATGTTTTTTCTAGGATGCCATTAACTGTGATGAATTACTATCCAAGCAACCTCAGAAACTTATATGGTTTTTGGCTTAATTGATATCCTCTAAAACTAAGGAATAACTAGAGATGGATCAGAGTGAATTAAGAGTTAAATTGGAGGCGCTTAGTGACTTCGAGGACATATATATAGAAGTTATTTTTTACCGCTCTGTGGGAAACAAGGAAGATGAGATTGCAAGACTTGTGAAGCGGGATGTTGGTACAGTTCGAACCCGTTTCACTAATATATTTACGACTTTACATATAGAAGGAAACAATAAACAAGAGCAACTAGTGAAGGATTACGGCACTATTCTTCTCAAATACATGAAGTCGGAGGAAGATCTAAAAAATTGGGGGCATATCAGGGCTGAGATGAGACGAATAGCGTCAACCTTACCAACTGACACGCCTTCAATAACGTCTCATGGGATATACCCTTCTGAACCAGAAACACCCATAACGCCATCGGATTCTACTCAAGGCGAATCGATTGAACCTGATACCAGGTCAACAGATGGCAAATCCCAACATCCCCGTGTACGTTGGCCTTGGCTCGTCTTTGCAATCCCCCTAATAATCCTATTAGTTGTTTGCTTTATTGCCGGCTCGTTCCTTTGGAATCGTATTTCCGATATTTTTGGTGCTGGGGAAATTGCTGCGGCAACTGAACCTTCAGTAAGTTCTTTAAGCTTAACCGAAGTAGAAACCGGTACTACACAACTTACCCCTGCGATAACCGATACGCAACAACCCAGTGCAACTCAAACATCCATCCCCGCTTTAGTAGAAACCACGGTTACTCCCCCAACTGCCACGGCTGATATTCCTACCGAAACTCCAACTCTTGAGCCGTCCCCTACTCTTGATCCATCTACTCTAAAACTAGGAGATGAGTTTAGCGATAACAGGGTTGCGTTGAAACTTACAAAAGAGCTTAAATTCAACCAGGAGTATTACGGAAGCTCGGCAGTGTGGTTTTATTTTGAGTTTGAAAACTTCTCCGGACAGGATATCTTGCTTTCCTACCACCCCGCAGATTTCACTTTAAAAGACAACTTGGATCGTGATTACGAGTGCTGGTATATCCTACGTATGCCTTATGCAGTAAAGGATCAGCAGATAGATAGAACGATCAAGACAGGCTCAGTTTATAAATTCACATTGGGTTGTGGGAGAGGGGTTGAGCTTAACAGCCAAGCTACCACATTGATTTTAACGGCTGATAAATTCTCATCGCTTCCTGAGATGGTCTGGACTATCGAGATACCTAGGTAATAATGAGTATTTACTTCGTGAATTTACCATCTGGTAAGATGAATTACCATTTTAGACGTAAAAGCTAGGGGTATCTTTATATTTGATATCTTCCACAGCGTTATCTACATTACTTAGAAATGTATCGCCAGCAAAATTATCAGAAGCATCGTTCAGTTCATCACCCAACCAACCTATCCCCCCGTAAATATTTGCGTACCCCTTCATTAGAATTTGCTTCTGTTCGATATCATGCTCTAATAGTGCCATTTTCACTTCCTCTATCCTTAGTCTACTTTCATCGTCTACCCTTTCCTCATTATCATCCGGGTGTTTAATTATTCTTTCCCTTAATATTCCTATATATCTATCTAAAACTTTATGTTGAAAGAAGTCGCTTGCAGCTTGATAAGCAACAGAACCGAACTCGGAATTTTTAATTTGATCCAATAGTTTATCTGCCTCCTGTTGGGCTGAATCAAGTTTATTTCTATCTCGTTCCGGCATATTAGCCTTGTATATTACATCTTATAGTATGCAAAAGTCAATTTTCCTTAAAGGAAAAAAGTGGATAAGATTTGCGTTTTAGGAATGTGCTTACTATCTTGATCATGATATTGATTGTGCGACTTACCCCTTGAAAACTTGACACATACCCAACTCTAAATATATATTTAATTTGCTATCGCAAATTCGTAATTTAAAAATTCTTTTGCTAAAACCTGGTAGGAATTGCTAAGAATTCTAACTACAAATATACATATAAGCGACGCCTTGGATCTTCCGAGGCGTTTTTTGTTCCTCGTTGTCCAACCGTTCTTTTTTTTCCGGCGGCGCCGGCCTGGTAGCCTTTTCAGTTCGGATTTCTCCTAGGTCGTAGTAGCGCGTGGGCTACACACACAAGGTGGATTTTTCAGACGACATCTCTTACTAACTGCCAGGTCTTTTTAAAAATCTATACCGAACAATATACGAAAGTCAAGGTCGAAAAAATACCTTTATTTGATCGGTACAACCGTACTCGATGTAGCTCCGGTACTTCACAATAGTTAAAGAAGTTATCCTTTGTCAAATTTGTCCGTTCGTTCGTCCGAACGTTCGTTCGTACGTTCGTTCGTTTTTAGGTACGTTTGTTTTTAGCTTTAACTTGATTGAGATAAAGGTCTATTGCCTCTTGAACCATTTTTCCCAATTTAGGTTTTCTCTTGCCTTTCTGGACTGCTTCCAGTTGTTTCATTTGAAGGGAGTAAAGTTGGTCCCGGAAAATGTCAAAAGCATGTCGAATCTTTTGCCTTTTTGGTTTAATTTCCGTACGTACGTCCGTACGTTCGTTCGTACGTCCGTACGAAAGATCATTCGTACGTTTTTGTTCTTGATTTTCTTCTTTTTGTGCCTGAGTTATTGGTGTGATAAATCTTTCCAAAATAGGGGAGTCAGTCTGGGCGCTTTCTGTTTTTCTGGTTATCGCGTTTTCAGGCTCAGGCAAGGGTGGGGGAGTATCGGACTTTTTAAAAAATAAGGATGCCCCCTCAAGTTCGTTGGCTATGCTATCAACATTAAGTTTTTTCTTCATAGATCGAAAAGCTCATGTATGAGCTTGTTGTAGGCAAGCGCCGCTTTAGCTTTTGAGTTGTAAGCAAAAATATCCTTTTTTGAAAAATGGGCATCCCTAAGATCGGTATTTCTTGGAATGATTGTTTTTAAAACCTTGTCTGTATAGGTTTGCCTTAATATCTGAAGTGAGGTGGAAGTATTTATTGTTGGGTCTGACATAGTGAACAAAAAACCCATCAGGTCCAGATTTGGATTGAAAATATCCCTGACCTCCTTGATGGTCTTGCTTATTTGAACGATGGAATCGAGCTCAAAATAACCAGGAGATACAATGACGATCACCCGGTCGGCAGCTGTCAAGGCATTGATGGTCAGCCAGGATAGAGTAGGGGGGCAGTCAATAAAAACATAGTCGAACTGGTTTGCAATACGATCAAGCTCGGTCTTGAGCCTGGCTTCCCGGTGATCAATCGCCGTCGTCAATTCGATATCTGTATTGGAAAGCAATATATGAGAGGGGACTAAAGCAAGATTCGGGACGTCGGTTTTATGAATTACCAGAGGTTTACGATCAAGGACGGTCGCAAATATGGTTTTTTCAGCCGGCACTTCCGGGTAATTGGGGATAAGCACCTTTGAAGTATTGGCTTGAGAATCAATATCAATAAGAAGCGTTTTCTTTCCTTTACGGGCTAGTCCTGCAGCAAGAGAAATAGCAGTACTGGTTTTTCCTACACCGCCTTTTTGTGAGGCTATTGCAATAATCATGGTAAGTACCGACGAAAGCCAAAATTGGGTTTTTCGTCACACTTTCTATAATTAAGAATAGATAATTTAGATGTAGGTGTCAATAACCGTTGAAATTTCCGGGGATAGGGGAGAGGCACACGATTTTTTACTATTGGTAGCGTGATACCATGACACCATGATGCAGTGATACCGCACTTTTCGTGCGCCGGTAACCTTAGTTCTTAAACCTCCGGATATAAAGTACCGCTTTTCGGCCAAGTTAATTTATTTGACTCTTTCTTTATCTCCCAATGGTCTTGATGGTATTGGCAATAAGAGCCTTCAACAGTTTCGTTATCATTTCGTAAAAAACCGTAAAACTTTTCTGCCTTCTCAACATCGTCTAAAACAGGAATCATAACGGCGTGCAACGAAAGGGACGTCTTGATAAACACTACCATTGCCCAGGGTGATCCCGCACTATCCTTACATAAGAAAAGGAGCCCATCAGTCGTTGTCCCTTTGATATTAGGATTGTAGGTTGGAAGCGGTCTTACCATGTGAGCGTAGTTACGAAAGAAGGAAATAGCGTTTTTCAAAATTTCGGTTTTGGATTTATCAAAGTTATGCATATAAAACTTGCCTAATATTTCCCACCCGACAAAAATCCCTCCAGCCGAGAGTGCATAATGGTAACCAGTCAAATCAAAAAGAGTAAGATGCGCGGCTTTGATCAGCGACACCAAGGATAATACTCGCAGATCCTTATTAATTTCGATTTCCACCTTAGGGTCTTTTAGAGAGCTGAATTCTTCGGGAGACATCTTGATGCCCAGAAAAACTGTATGGCCGTCATCGTCTTCAAAAATTATCGGTGTGAATTGCTTGGGGATCTCACCGGAAAAAAAGAAATAATCTACCTGTTTATTGTCGATTAAGATTCTAGGGGAAAATTTTTTAAAAAGTGTCTTATCGATAAGTGTGTCAGCTATCGATCGACTTTCTTTATATTGTAGGGCCGAAAAATCAGCCTCGAAATTTGAGCCAAAGAAAGAATCGACGTCTTTTCGCTGTACCGTCCATTTTCGAGACGAGTTGGAAAAAGCTTGACTAATGATATGAGCTTTACACAAAGGAGTGTCTTCATCCTTGAATAAAATCGGACAGAAAAAGTGCGTAAAAGGATAACCTTTTAATTGCTGGTAATCTGCTCGAAGTTTTTCAAGCTTATACTGTAATTGAGCATTCATATATGCAGAATCACTCGGAATGACCTTGTAAAGGATTTGCTTTTCCAAATAAACTCTTAAGATTATAAGACATAAAGGGTGTTTTACTCAGGTAGGGGAATAATGTACTTATTAGTCGCACAACCACCCTTTTACGACGATAGTTTAGCTTCAAACTTATGCTGTTAGATTTTAAAATCTACTATCGAACCTGACATTTTGCTTAGAAAGTCCTATAATACAATAGTTGCGGGAGTTCCCTATAGGCCGAAAATCAAATATCTGTGGTTTCTTGCCCGATAAACCAATCATGATATAAGATACTATCAGACTCCTGCTAAGGAATTGATAATGGCATACTATCTTGACATTTTTTCTCCGACAACATATGAGGCATTCTCGAAATCTTCAAAGGACTTAGCTGGGGTTCGGGAAGGACATGCTAGTTACGCAGATAAACTTCGTCCGGGTGACAAACTTATTTGTTACCTGACTAAGCTTTCCAGGTGGATTGGTGTTTTAGAAGTCCATAGTGGTGTTTTTCGTGATGACACTCCCCGCTTCCACGATATTGAAGACCCATATGTCATCAGAGTTAAGGTTAAGCCATTAGCTTGGTTGGATAAAGAAAAGGCAATACCTATTCGGGAAGATGTTGTTTGGAATAATCTCTCTTTAACAAAGAGATATCCTAAAACCGGCTCTCGCTGGACCGGCCCTTTCCGATCAAGCCTTAATAAGCTGTCAGATAAAGATGGCAAGTTTCTTGAAGAGCTAATTCTATCCCAGGCACAGAAGGGTGAAAGCTACCCAGTCGATGAAAAGGAATATCAAAAATATTTAACACAAACGGTCAGGAGTACTGGTAAAGATGTCGATGTCTCAATACCAGAAGATAACGGCAAAGAAAAGGAAATATTAACAGAGGATACATCGGTTCGTGAATCAATTAAAGTTCAAGCGTTGTTGGCTAAGATTGGCGAGCAGATGGGTTTTAAAATATGGATAGCAACAGGAGATAGATCTCGTGTATTGAAAGAATGGACTCCAGGAGAGGGTATATTACTAGATAGGCTGCCAATCAGCTTCGATGATGTTACTTTAAAAACAATCGAAAGAATTGATGTGCTTTGGATAAAGAGAAGGGCAATTGTTCAGGCCTTTGAGGTTGAGCATAAAACTTCAATTTACTCGGGTATTTTAAGGATGGCAGATTTAGTAGCTCTACAACCGCGTTTGGATATTCAACTTCATATTGTTGCGCCCGACGATAGGCGTCATGAAGTTTTTGATGAAATACGAAGACCTGTTTTTTCTCTCCTGGAAAAAGGGCCCCTCGCTGAGTATTGCACTTACATTTCCTACGACAGATTGCGTGAGTTGGCGCAAGAAAAGAATTTAACGTTCCTTTCTGATAAGGTTCTTGAAAATTATGAGGAGGTTGTGGAATAGCTGATTGAAATCATGTTTAATAGGGAATAGTTTAGTCCAGTTCAGATTGCCAATTGAAACATGTTGTTTTGTTGGCTTCTCATGATATTAAACGCTTTTTTAGGAAGATATAATTAGTTTTTTCTGATACCTCTCAGGCTTATAATTTTCACCAGAGGATTCTTGATCTGTTAAGAAAGTAGGTAAAAAATTAAGTTATGAATAATCGTAAATTTGAGGAAATGTCACAGGAGGAATTAATTATCCTCATAAAAAGACTTAATGCTCAAAAGTCATATGGGCTTGTTTGGGAGGAAAAAACTGAGGATGTTGCATTGCAATGTCAAAAGGAATTACCTGTTTTAGAAGAAGTAAAAGAGAAATCGATTACCAACAATCCAAATGAGCACCCTCATATTTTAATTCAAGGCGATAATTATCATTCTCTATCGGTTTTAAATTACACTCATCCAGGGAAAATTGATTTTATTTATATTGATCCCCCCTATAATACTGGAAAGCCAGATAATTTGTTTATTTATAATGATCGAATTGTTGATATTAACGATACATTTAGACACAGTAAATGGCTTAGTTTTATGTATAAACGGCTAAGTCTTGCTAAAAAACTTATGAAACCGAAAGCAGCCATATTCATTTCTATTGATGATAACGAGGTTTTCAATTTGAGATTACTTTGTAATAAAATTTTTGGCGAACAAAACTTTATTGCCTGTTTACCAACAGTTATGAATTTAAAGGGCAATCAAGATCAATTTGGTTTTGCAGGTACTCACGAATATACCTTGGTGTATTGTCGCGACAAATCCGAGGCAAAAATTAACGAGTTCAGTATAGATGATGAAGATGAAGACGATTGGATTGAAGATGATATTGGTTTATATAAGAAAGGAGCCAATCTGAAAGGAACTGGTGTAAATGCTCCTCGAACAAAGCGGCCTTATCTATATTATCCAATACTGATAAACAAGAGTACCAAAGAAATTTCATCAATTACTAAAGAAGAATATAAAGGTATTTATGACAAAGATTCCAAAACTTTTGATGATACATTGGTTAGAAGATTGAAAAATAAATATGAAAAAAAGGGATTTGCGTTTCTTCTGCCACTTACAAATGATGAGTATATGTCATGGAGGTGGAAAAGAGAGAAGGTTATTGACGAACCATATAATTTAATTGTTGTAGAATCTGGTAGCGAGTTTAGTATATATAAAAAGCAACGACCTAAACTTGGTGATATCCCTACCAAAAAACCAAAATCAATATTTTATAAACCCGAATATAGTAGTGGAAATGGAACTGCCCAGTTAAAGAAATTGTTTGGCAGAAAGGTTTTCAACAATCCCAAACCATTAGCGTAAGTTTTGCGCAAATAGAAGCCAATCGGCTTTAAAACACGTAATTTTGAACTTTTACAATTGAACCTTGCTCAGTTATGCTTATGACGATCCCTTCCAGGAGGCGCCGTCATGAGCGAAAACGGAGCGGAAACGC